>NZ_JBPYCR010000017.1:0-72819 GCF_051846915.1 Virgibacillus sp. W0181 | reverse complement strand
ATCCGTAACGGTCTGGCAGTTATAGCGGAGAGGTCACACCTGTTCCCATACCGAACACAGCAGTTAAGCTCTCCAGCGCCGATGGTAGTTGAGGCTTTGCCTCTGCAAGAGTAGGACGCCGCCAGGCTATAATACTTTTATAATTAAGTACAACTTCTTATGTCGAGGGATGAAGCGATGGGTAATAAACTCATTCCATAACGCAGAGTAATCCCAAAGCACTAAAAATGAATAACCTTGTAGATGTAGGGGTATCATTTTAATAAAGCATCTTACTTTGAAACAAGCAGTAACAATTTAATATTATCTCATATCGCGGGGTGGAGCAGTCTGGCAGCTCGTTGGGCTCATAACCCAAAGGTCGCAAGTTCGAATCTTGCCCCCGCAACCAAATTATTCAATTTACTGTGAAGCTTATACATCTCAGTTAATTGAAGATCAGTAGTACTTTGAAATACAACCAAATTATTCAATCAACTAGTTCAATTAACCCTTTATCAAGTAGAAGTTGAAGCGTGAGATTCGCTGTAGGGTGAACAACGTGTAAATTGATACTTAGTAATTATTATAAAGTGGTCCGGTAGTTCAGTTGGTTAGAATGCCAGCCTGTCACGCTGGAGGTCGCGGGTTCGAGTCCCGTCCGGATCGCCATTATTCTAAACAATCATTATAACTTACAAGATAGTACATGATTCCATTTGTGGAAGTCATGTTTTTTTATGTTTTTACAAAAATATTCATTCATGATCTATTCATTGTCTCGATCGACTAGGATTTATAATAATTTTTCCATATTACAGTTGTTAAGGCTAACGTACGTGAAGGAGTAGAAAAATACCCACTGAATGAAGTTTCGCTTTATGTTCTCTTCTTTATGTCTTGAAAATGATAAGCAGTTCTTGATTGTGCAAATTTAAAACGAGTATTCTTTTTCTTTTCTATCTCTTTTTGCTATCATGAACATATTAGTTATAGAATTACGGTGATATGGGATGATGAATGAATTTGCTTTTATAAACGCTATTAAACAAAAGTCATATAAACAGCCGTCTGTTATAAAAGGTATTGGTGATGATGCATCTGTGATTCGACAAATGTCACAGGATATTGTTACTGCCGTTGATACTTTTGTGGAAGGGATTCATTTCACACAAAAAACAATCGTTCCTTTTGATATAGGCTACCGAGCACTTGCAGCTAATGTTAGCGATCTCGCTGCCATGGGATCCGTTCCAGCTTTTTATCTCGTTTCCATTACAGTACCAAAGACGTTAAGCGAAACTTCGTTAATTAATATTTTTAAGGGAATGAAAAGTCTAGCATCCGATTACGGCATGGATTTAATTGGTGGCGATACTGTTTCCGGATACGAGCTATCCATATCTGTTACAGTGATTGGCTATGTTGAGAGGGGAAAAGCTCGTTATCGAAGTCTGGCAAGAGTTAATGATGTTGTCTTTACTACAGGAACAATAGGTGACTCCCGTGCAGGTCTTCATGTTTTGCAACATCCGGGTGACTATAAAGATAAACAGTTTTTTATTGATCGTCATGTGCGCCCTGAACCTAGGGTGCAATTCTCCCGTGGTATTGCTGAATTAAACCGTGTTGCTCTTAACGATGTTAGCGACGGTATTGCAAATGAGGCGGGGGAAATAGCGGAAGCATCAAATGTAGATATTGTGTTAGATCCGGAATTGATTCCTGAAAGTCCTTTTTTTACTCAATTTTCTTCCAAGCTACAATACGAATGGAAACTATTCGGTGGTGAAGATTTTGAATTGCTAGGAACTGTTCCACAGGCCGATTGGAACGCTGTGCAAACATGTGCTGAAAAAAACAACCTACGGATTACTAAAATAGGGAAAGTAATATGTAGCGCTGAGGGCGGAGGGCGAGTTTATGCGAAAAAGGGCAATCAACTCACTCTACTTGAAAGAAAAGGATATACCCATTTAAGCAGGTGACAAAATGCATCAATTAAAAACGAAGTCGGAACAGGAAACAATAAAATTGGCATCCAAACTGGCGATGCTTTTAAAACCAGGCGATGTACTGACACTGGAAGGTGAATTAGGTGTTGGTAAGACGACCTTTACAAAAGGCCTAGCTGAAGGTTTAGGTGTGAAACGTATGGTAACGAGCCCTACATTTACGATTGTAAAAGAATACAAGGGAGAGCTTCCACTATATCATATGGATGCTTATCGTCTAGAGTACGCGGAAGAAGATATTGGCTTTGACGAATACTTTGGCGGCGAGGGAATTACAGTTGTCGAATGGGCACAATTTATTGAAGAATATATACCACGAGACAGATTGAATATAAAATTAGCATATTTAAATGAACATGAACGGATGCTGACATTCGAACCGGAAGGAATGCATTACAAGCTGGTAACAAATATGCTTATCGGTTAACGTATCATGTTGCGTAAGAAGATTGAAGGAGTCGTTACGATGAACATACTTGCAATAGATACGTCCAACTATGTACTAGGGGTGGCTGTTCTGCAAAATGGTGAAGTGATGGGTGAATTTTGCACCAACGTAAAGAAAAATCACTCTATTCGTTTAATGCCGGCAATTGCTACGTTGATGAATCAACTGGACATGTCACCGGAAGAATTGGATAAAATTATCGTTGCCAATGGTCCTGGTTCATATACCGGGGTACGGATCGGTGTGACAACAGCGAAGACGATGGCCTGGTCGCTTAATATTCCAATCGTTGGTGTATCCAGTCTAGAGGCACTAGCACATCAAGGACGCCTCTATAACAGTTACATTTGTCCTTTTTTTGATGCACGCCGAAAAAACGTATTTACAGGTTTATATAAATGGGAAAACGGACAAATGAACCAGGTGAATAATGAGACGAATATTTCAATGACCGATTGGTTGGCGCAATTGGAGGATCGTAACGCTGATATTTTGTTTTTAAGTCCACATCTATCATCGTTTAACAAGATGATAATGGATCGTTTGGGTGAGCATGCAATAATACCAGAAGCCACATACCACATTACACGCCCGGCACATGTAGCTTTTGCCGGCATTGATAAACAACCGGTCGATGTCCATTCGTTAACGCCAAATTATTTACGAATGGCAGAAGCCGAGGCAAAATGGTTAGAGACACAAAGGGAAGTTAGGTAAACGTGGCACAATTAGTGATTAGAAAAATGGAACTCGATGATATTGACAATGTAATGCAAGTGGACGCGGCTTCGTTTTCCTCACCTTGGCCGAAAGATGTTTTTCAACAGGAAGTCAGCTCAAATCAACACGCTCATTATTTTGTGGCACTCGTTGATGGGATGTTGATTGGTTATGTAGGGTTGTGGATCGTCATGGATGACGCACAAATAACAAATATCGCTGTACATCCGGATTATCGAGGGAATAATTTAGGAGAGAAATTATTTCAGTATGCTTGTCAATTTGCAATTAAAATGATGGTGAAGCGTCTATCCCTTGAAGTGCGTGTTTCCAATACCGTTGCACAAAATATGTACCGGAAATTTGGACTTGTACCGGGTGGTATTCGAAAAAATTATTATACGGATGATGGCGAAGATGCCGTTATTATGTGGGTGAATTTATCATGAAAAAAGACCAATATATCTTAGGAATTGAAACGAGCTGTGATGAAACAGCGGTAGCGATTGTTAAAAATGGGACAGAAATCATAACAAATGTTGTAGCCTCACAAATTGACAGCCATAAACGGTTTGGTGGCGTTGTACCTGAAATTGCTTCTAGACACCATGTCGAGCAAATTACCATTACACTCGAGGAAGCTTTTCAGCAAGCAAAGCTTGGTTGGGAGGATATCGATGCCATTGCCGTAACAGAGGGACCCGGTCTAGTCGGCGCATTGCTGATTGGGGTAAATGCAGCAAAAGCACTTGCATTTGCTAAAAACAAACCGCTCGTTGGTGTACACCATATAGCCGGACACATTTATGCAAATAGACTGGAACAGGCGTTTACTTTTCCTCTGCTGGCACTAATAGTGTCAGGTGGGCATACGGAGCTCGTTTTAATGAAAGACCATGGTCATTACGAAGTTATCGGTGAAACGAGAGACGATGCAGCAGGTGAAGCGTTTGATAAAGTTGCGCGAATGCTTCATTTGCCTTATCCAGGCGGGCCACATATCGATCGGTTAGCAGCAAAAGGAAAAGATGAAATACCATTTCCGCGCGCGTGGCTGGAGCAAGGAAGTTTCGACTTTAGTTTTAGTGGGTTAAAATCTGCCGTAATTAATACGATTCATAATGCAAAACAACGTGGAAAGCATCTTAGCGAGGAAAATATTGCTGCAAGTTTCCAAGCAAGTGTAGTTGAAGTATTGTCGAAAAAAACGTATGACGCAGCAGTATATTATAATGTGAAGCAAGTAATTATTGCTGGTGGGGTTGCAGCAAATAAAGGATTACGAGCTTCCTTGGAACGTAAATTTACGGATGTGGACATTCCTCTCTTAATCCCACCTTTAAATTTGTGTACCGATAATGCAGCAATGATTGCAGCCGCAGGAAGTGTTGCGTATGACCAAGGTAGGCGTTCGGGATGGGATTTAAATGCAGACCCTTCCCTGCTAATTAAATAACAGGTATAATATAAAGATGGCCATTAGCAGTTAGGAACTACCAGCTTTGAGCTGTTGCAGTCACTACGGTCTACGCCGCACAATACGTACTAGTGTAAATCTTTAGGTGGGGCGAGCATTTACTCGCAGTCCGAGGATATTGCGCTTTTAGCCTGTGAGGGCGCTTGCGCTTTTCTTATAAACTGCACACCATATGGCTAATGAAAATTCACGGATTAGCCAATGAATTATTCGTAACTATACAGGGGAGACTTGGTGAGACAACAATGCCTAGGAAACAGTCGCATTATATTCAATTGGATTTTATTATTTTACTTATTTTGTTTATCGGTGTTAGCTTGCTTGCCATTTTTAATGCTCAGCAGTTAGAACAATACAGTGGTGAAAATTTTGTGTTGAAACAAACTGTATTTTTTGCTGCTAGTATTGCTATTTTAGCGGCGATACAATTTGTTGACTTAGACCAACTGTATAAGGCGAGCATTTTTATATATTGCTTTGGTGTTCTGTTATTGGTTATATTACATTTTAGTCCGCCAGGTATAGCAAAAGAAATTAATAATGCGAAAAGTTGGTTTACAGCTATTCCAGGATTTTCTTTACAGCCCTCGGAATTCACGAAAATTGCATTCATTATTTTCTTGGCCGCGATGATAAGTAAACATAAAGAGAAATTTATGAAAAACACGTTAAAAAGTGACTTGTTGCTTTTAGTAAAAATTATTATAAGCACGATCCTCCCGAGTTTGTTTATTTTAGAACAGCCGGATTTAGGATCTGCCATTGTCTTTATATTTATTGCAGGTGTGTTAATTATTTTGTCAGGAATTGACTGGAAGATAATCGCCTTACTTGTTTTGGGAAGTACAGTTGCAATTGCAGCAACCCTATTATTGATCATTAACTTTCCCGATCTTTCGCAAAGTGTTCTGGGAATTAAACCTTATCAAATGGACCGAGTAATGACATGGTTCGACCCTTCGCAGCAAACAGGGGATGACCGTTTTCAAATCGATCGTTCTTTACTAGCAGTTGGATCAGGGCAGTTGATCGGTAAAGGCATGACTAGTCTGCAAGTGTATTTACCAGAGGCACATACCGATTTTATTTTTTCCGTTATTGGTGAAAGCTTCGGATTTATTGGTGGAGCGGCTATTATTTTATTGTACTTTCTTTTAATGTATAAACTGGTTACACTCGGTTTGAAAAGTTATCAATTCAATGTATTTGGTTCTTTTCTTTGTTTTGGATTCTTGAGCCTGCTTCTTATTCATGCCTTTCAAAATATTGGGATGACCATTGGAATTATGCCGATTACTGGTATCCCACTTTTATTAATTAGTTATGGCGGTAGTTCCATCATATCTACCATGATTGGCTATGCACTTGTTTATCGAGTTGCGGTAGAATATTCAAGGCAAAATGATTATTTGTTTAAATAAGCGGTGCCAATAAGGCTGAAATCGTTGAAGCAGCCTAGATGGATTAATATTCGTTTCTACGTAAAAAAATTGGTACACTCAATTATGTTTTTTAACACAACAAAAAAAGTAGAGGAAGGTATATCATATGATGGTAGTGACCCCAAAAGTCAGATTCTCACTCTAACTTTTGGGGTGCAGCACCTATCCGTCCTCTACTTTTTTTGTTTAAATTCAGGCTAATTATGTCATTCGACTGGGCTTTAAGTAAAAGAAATACTTTCTTGTAATGCCGCCCATTCGTCCATTAATGCATCTAGCTTCTTTTTTTCGAGCTCCGTTTCATTCATCAGTTCATGGGATTTTTCATGATCTTGGAAAACTTCGGGCTGAGCCATTTGAGCTTCTAGGTCATTAATTTTTTCTTCAAGCTGCTCGATTTCCTCCTCCAGCTTTTTGACAAGTCGCTCTTTTTTTCGTTGTTCACGTTGCATTTCTTTATCTTGCTGAAAAGCTAACTTTCGATCGGTTATTTGCTGCGGTTTATTTTTTTCGGGATTTTCCAGCTTCTTAATTGCGGCTTCTTCTTGCTTCTTTTCCATATAGTAATCATAATTCCCGAGAAATACGGTTGAGCCATTCGGTTTTAACTCAACGACTTGATCGGCCAGCTTATTAATAAAATAGCGGTCATGGGAAATAAAGAGAATTGTACCTGGATATTCAAGCAAAGCGGCCTCCAGTACCTCTTTACTATCGATATCAAGGTGGTTTGTCGGCTCATCCATTATAAGTAGATTTGCTCGTTGCATCATAAGTTTAGCGAGCGCCAGTCGTGCTTTTTCGCCACCACTTAAAGAATGAACGTGCTTTAAAACATCATCACCGGAAAATAAAAAATTGCCCAATACCGTTCGAATGTCTTTCTCATTGACAGAAGGATAGTCGTCCCACAATTCAGCAAGCACCGTTTTAGCTGACGATAAATCCGCTTGCTCCTGATCGTAATAGCCGATTTGTACATTTGTTCCAAGTTGAATCGAACTGTTACTGTTAGGATGATTGTTGTTTTGTAGAATGGCTTTTAACAATGTTGTTTTTCCTACACCATTGGCACCGACCAATGCGATGCTTTCTCCTCGTTCTATGTTCATGGAAACATTTTTAAATACAGGCACGTCATTACCTTCATATTGGTAGGAGAAGTCATTGATCTTAAGCACATCATTTCCGCTTGCTCGATTGACCTGAAACGAGAAAGAAGCGGAGGATTCTTCTCCTAGAGGCTTATCGACCTTGTCCATTTTCTCTAGCTGTTTTCTTTTACTTTGTGCTCGTTTAGTTGTTGATGCACGAGCGATATTGCGCTGGATGAAGTCTTCCATGTTTTTCATTTGAGATTGTTGTTTTTCATATTGTTTTAATTCACGCTCATATGCAGCAGCTTTTTTTTCAAGATACTTGCTATATGTACCGTGATACTTTGTAGACTGATTGCGGGATATTTCATAAACGATCGAGACGGTTTTATCCAAAAAGTAACGATCGTGCGAGACGATAACGATTGCCCCTTGATAAGATGCCAAAAATTTTTCCAACCAGGTCAATGTTTCAATATCCAAATGATTCGTCGGTTCATCGAGAATTAATAGGTCCGGGTTCCTTAATAAAAGTTTCCCCAGTGCCAAACGCGTTTTTTGGCCGCCACTCAATGCTTGAATTGGTGTATCATAGGTCGATTCAGGAAAATGCAGCCCCGTCAGTACAGCCTTTATATCCGATTCATACTGATAGCCACCACTTTGTTCAAATGCTTGTTGTTTTTCGTCGTATACTGACAATAATTTCATATAGGCATCTTCGTCCATTGCGGATGCAGATTCCATTTGCATTTGCAGTTTCTGCAATTGTTCTTGCTGTTGAATGACATCCTGAAAGACATCCAGCATTTCGTTCCATATCGTTTTATTTGATTCTAAATTCGTATGTTGCGGTAAGTAGCCAACGGTAGTTCCTTTTGGCTTAATTAATTCCCCACTGTCGTAGGATAATTCCCCGCTCATTATTTTCAGCAGTGTGGATTTTCCCGCTCCGTTTCTGCCAACAATGGCAATGCGCTCATCACTCTTCACTTCAATCTTCATATTTTGTAAAATTTGTTCAGCACCAAAAGACTTTGATATATTGTTTAATTGCATTAAAATCATACGATCACCCCAACTTGCGCTCATGTTCATTGTTATAGAGGTTGTTCAAAAAGTCACCAAATTATTAGTGGCGAATCTCTTTGTTGGCTTGTTTCTCCACTCCTTGGAAAAGAAGAAGACTTTTCCTGCGTGCGATGCGGATTCAGGGAAGATCTCCTTATGCTCGAAACCACGCCGACTCGACCTTCTTGCTTCTAATTCGGCACTTTTTGAACACGCACTTATAGTAGTACATCCTTATTAAGTGTATCTTCCTTTTATTTTACTGGCAATGATAATGGGTTACTATATAAGAAGTTGTTCTAAAAGTCCGGTAAAAAATCGCTTTAACCAAGGGAACTTTGACTAAGTACCGACACATCCTGTGTTGAACGTCGAAATCACCACATCCTGTGGAAGCTCGTTGGCTTGCTTTTCCGTTCCTCATGTGGTTAAGGTACTTCTACTAAAACCGCCCACGTCGTGTGGGCAACGTAGAAGTCAATACCTCCTGTACAAGTCCGGTACTCAAAACTGTGCCGTCATGAATACCTTTGCACTTTTTATCCTCCTTTTTGAACACGCACTATAAGTTTTATTTTCTATTATCTGTTAAAATGGAAATAGACTAGAAAATGGGAGATGAACTGTATGACGAAATTCACTCACTTTAATGGGCAGGGGCGAGCGAGAATGGTTGATATAAGCAACAAGAATGAAACCGAACGAACAGCCACAGCAAAAACAAGCATCTTCGTGACAAAAGAAATTCACGATAAAATAACGGCTCGGACGATTGAAAAGGGCGATGTACTAGCGGTTGCACAAGTAGCCGGAATAATGGCCGCAAAAAAAACACCCGACTGGATACCGATGTGCCATCCTTTACAATTGAAGGGAGTCGATATTACATTTGGTTGGCAGATAGATGAGAATAACTTTGAGTTGGAAATTGAAGCTTTTGTGAAAACAAAAGGAAGTACGGGTGTTGAAATGGAAGCGCTAACAGCAGCATCTGCAACTGCTCTGACTATCTATGATATGTGTAAAGCGATAGATAAAGGCATGGTCATTGGTAATACATATCTACTAGAGAAAAAAGGTGGAAAATCAGGGGATTATTATCGGGGGGAAGATAACGATGGCAACCAATAAAATACCACAAGCCACAGCAAAAAGACTGCCGTTATATTACCGTTTTTTAAACAACTTAAATCACCAAGGAAAAACACGTGTTTCATCAAAAGAATTAAGTGAAGCTGTAAAAGTCGATTCCGCAACGATTCGCAGAGATTTTTCATATTTTGGAGCATTGGGGAAGAAAGGGTACGGATACAACGTAGAATATTTGCTTGGGTTTTTTCGGAAAACACTTGATCAGGACGAACTGACAGAAGTCGCTTTAATCGGTGTTGGGAATTTGGGAACTGCATTTTTGCACTATAATTTTTTACGCAATAATAATACGAAAATAGTTAAAGGATTTGATACGAATAGTAATAAAATCGGAACGGAAATTGCCGGTATACCGATTTATCATATCGATCAATTGAAGGAAAAATTAGGAGATGTTCGAGTGGCGATTTTAACTGTACCATCTGCAGCAGCGGAGGAACTAACAGAAACACTTGTATCTCAAGGTATTGAAGGGATTTTAAATTTCACTCCAGCGAGAATTTCTGTTCCTGATCATGTACGCGTCCATCATATTGATTTATCTGTTGAACTACAAGCATTGGTCTATTTTTTAAAACACTATCCACTGAAAGCATAATGTTGGGATGTTATCATTACATAAAGAAATTCGGCATTCACTTATGCTATGCCGAATTTTGCACCTACTACGGTATAAGAAATCTCATTATCGTTTGTTCCGATTTGAGGAAAAGCGTGTTTTTACAAACCGGATACCAACACCAAAATCTAGCGCGGCTATTAATGCAAGTAAAATCGTCATCATACTCCAGCCGGAATCTCCGGCACTTTGAATGGCGATGAATGTAAATAAAATGCCCATCATAAAGTAAACGATTGCCATAATCAAATTATTCCAACCCCCAATATCATCATTAAGACTTCCTGCTGTTCTTGAATCATTCGTTCAAGATCTTCAGGGTCAAATAGAAGCTGCAAACTAACTGAAATTGTATTTAAGCACATATGGACGATAATCGGAACGATAATCCGTTTTGTTTTAACATAAAGAAAAGCGAAAACAAAGCCCATGGAAGCGTAAATTAATATATGAATCGGTTCTCCGTGAATAATACCGAACACAAATGCAGAAATGACTGCAGCAATAAAGAAATTTGTTTTTTTATATAACGTACCGAAAATGACTTTTCGAAAGATAATCTCTTCCAGAATTGGTGCAATAATCGCAGGGATAATAATAAAGACAGGAGCCATTCGGGTAATTTCCATAATCATTGCAGTATTTTCTGATCCAGGAGTAATTCCCAATAATTCCGTTTCAATAAATACGGCTAAAAATTGAGCTGCATAAGCCATAAATACACCAACAATACTCCATACAATAATGGACGGACCATCTGCGGCGGCTCGATCTGGCATGTCTTTCATGTCCGGTTTCATTAACAAAAGGACAACAACAAGCCCGGCAATAAAGCTGAATAAACTCCAATAAATGGCTGCTTCGAATTTACTGATCGGCAAGAGTAAGAAAAGCAAAGGTGTAAACAAATAAGCGGAAAATTGCATTACAATATATGTTAAAATAACGTATCCATATCGTCTTGGCAAAATGACACGACTCCTTTAGCATTGATATAATTCGTGTATCACTATTTCTGCAGAAAGCATGGCTTCATGCTTTAAACACAAGAAAGTGATACGGAAATTGCCAAAAACAAAACACTATTATGATAGTAGCATATTTACCGAATCATACATATTAGAACGGTTTGAATAAATTAAAATAAAAATAGAAGATAATGCTTGCATTTTTCATGAATATTATTTATTATAATAATTGGTGTTAGCACTCAACGTGACCGAGTGCTAATAACGAAAATTCCATTAACGAATTAAGGAGGCTGTCACATGATTAAACCATTAGGAGATCGTGTTGTGATCGAGCTTGTTGAGCAAGAGGAAAAAACATCAAGCGGTATTGTTCTACCGGACTCTGCACAAGAAAAACCACAAGAAGGTAAGGTAGTAGCTGTAGGTTCAGGTGCTATTGTAAATGGTGAAAAAATAGCATTAGAAGTTGCAGAGGGTGACCGTATTATTTTCTCTAAATTTGCCGGTACTGAAGTGAAATACGAAGGTGCTGAATACTTAATTCTTCGTGAAAGTGATATTTTAGCTGTTGTAGGCTAAGAAATTAATACTGTATTAGAAAGCAGATATACTTATGAAATATTTTAAGGAGGTTATTTTATATGGCTAAAGAAATCAAGTTTAGTGAAGATGCACGACGTTCCTTAATGAAAGGTGTCGATACGTTAGCGAACGCAGTTAAAGTAACATTGGGACCAAAAGGTCGAAATGTTGTTTTGGATAAAAAATTTGGTTCACCATTAATTACAAATGACGGTGTAACCATTGCAAAAGAAATTGAACTAGAAGATCGTTTTGAAAATATGGGTGCTCAGCTCGTATCCGAAGTTGCTTCTAAAACAAATGATGTAGCTGGTGACGGTACAACAACAGCTACTGTATTAGCACAAGCTATGATTCGTGAAGGGCTGAAAAACGTTACATCCGGTGCAAATCCTGTTGGCATTCGCCGGGGAATTGAAAAAGCGGTTGAAGCAGCAGTGACAGAATTGAAATCCATTTCTAAAATGATTGAAGATAAAGAGTCGATTTCACAAGTTGCAGCGATTTCATCCGGTGACGATGAAGTTGGACAGCTTATTGCTGAAGCGATGGAGCGCGTTGGTAACGACGGTGTAATTACAATTGAAGAATCCAAAGGTTTTGCAACAGAACTTGAAGTTGTAGAAGGTATGCAATTTGACCGTGGATATGCTTCTCCATACATGGTTACTGACCAAGATAAAATGGAAGCAGTGTTGGAAGATCCATATATTTTGATTACGGATAAAAAGATTTCCAATATCCAAGAAGTTCTACCTGTATTGGAGAAAGTAGTACAAGAAAGTAAACCACTTCTTATCATTGCTGAAGATGTAGAAGGCGAAGCGTTAGCTACGTTAGTTGTTAACAAAATTCGTGGGACATTTAATGCAGTTGCTGTAAAAGCACCTGGATTCGGGGATCGTCGTAAAGCAATGCTTGAAGATATCGCCGTTCTTACTGGTGGAGAAGTAATAACAGAAGATTTAGGACTTGACCTAAAGAGTACAGATATTTCTCAGCTTGGACGTGCTTCAAAAGTTGTTGTTTCTAAGGAGAACACAACAATCGTAGAAGGCGCCGGCAATCCGGAAGCAATTTCTTCCCGCGTGACACAAATCCGTGCACAAGCAGAAGAAACTACTTCTGAATTCGATAAAGAAAAACTACAGGAGCGCTTGGCTAAACTAGCTGGAGGAGTTGCAGTAGTTAAAGTTGGAGCTGCAACAGAAACAGAATTAAAAGAGCGCAAGCTACGTATGGAAGACGCACTTAACTCCACACGTGCAGCTGTAGAAGAAGGAATCGTATCAGGTGGCGGAACAGCACTTGTTAACGTGTATAAAAAAGTTGCTGAGCTAGCCTTAGAAGACGACGAAGCAACAGGTGCAAGCATCGTATTACGTGCGCTTGAAGAGCCAGTTCGTCAAATCGCTGAAAATGCTGGTCTCGAAGGTTCCATCGTTGTTGAGCGTCTAAAAGGCGAAGCTATTGGCGTTGGTTTTGACGCAGCAAAAGGTGACTGGGTGAACATGATTGACGCAGGTATCGTTGATCCAACAAAAGTTACTCGTTCTGCATTACAACATGCAGCATCCGTCGCATCCATGTTCTTGACTACCGAAGCAGTAGTAGCAGACATGCCTGAAGAAGAAGCAGGCGGTGGCGGAATGCCAGACATGGGCGGCATGGGCGGCATGCCAGGAATGATGTAGGGTCAACAGGATGTTGATCACTTGAACGTTGCAACACGACGTTGCGGTTTTAGTTCAAGTTCCTTAATAAATTAAATAAAGATTGATATGACGGGGTTTGCCAGAGGGCAGACCTCGTTTTTTGCTGTAAAGGTAATAAAAAGATAACATTTATTATTAGCTTTTCAAGTAAATCTCGATACATCATTTAATAAATCATCAATATATTTAACTTTCATTTTTTCGTTAACATGAGTATACTTTCAAAGTCGTCTCAGGATCTTCTGAACAAAACAAGGTTCCCACAGATCTTAACTCTATCGCCTTGATCTTCTTTATACTTCTTGACCTACATATGCATTCTTTTAATACAATTCCTTGCAACCACGACAAATTCCTACAATTTCTGCTACCATTTTGACGGAAATTAGTTTAAAATTTCTATCATAACCTTTTTTCAATTCGGACACCTTTAAAAATATTTTTATAAAAATACCAACTACTGTGACCAGTTATCAAACTAACATTACTCCCTTTATTTTGAGTTTAGATTTTTTTAATACGGTGCTAATCATTTATGGAAAAAAGTTAGTAAAAGAAAGGGGCGGCGATTTGAAATGTACTAAGCAGGTATTTCTATGGGTATCATTTGTCGTTATTGTTGGATTAGGCATTTATTACTGGGATGCGCTTAATAATGAGGGCCTTGTTAAGGATGGAGAAGTAAATATATCTGAAACTGACTTTGCTAATAACGGTGTCATAAAATTAAATGGTGAGTGGGAATTTTATTGGGGAAAACTTCTTACATCTGAGGATTTAGAAGGATTGGATACAACTGTTCCATATATTAATGTGCCAGGAAGCTGGATTCGTGACCTTGATGGGAACCGATATGCAAATAAAGGATTTGCAACGTATCGGATGGTGATAAATGATATTCCTGAGAATCAATTTTTTGGAATGAAAAAGTCAAATATTCGCAATGCAAGTAAAATATTTGTTAATGGTGAACTGGTGCTAGAGGATGGTCAGGTTACGAGGACTTTGGAAAAAAGTATTCCGGGTAATAATTCTGAAATGGTATACTTTGAAATGAATGAATCGACTGCAGAAATTATTATACAAGCATCCAATCATGAGTATATTGTTGGAGGTATATCCAAACCAATTTTATTTGGTTCACAACGAGAAATGATTAAAGGTCAGCAACAGAGTATTATATTTGAATTTGCGATGATTTTTATTGTGTTTATGGTAGGAGTGTTTTATACGATCTTATTTATAACGAGTAAATATTATCGGATAAAGGAGCCAGCAACCTTTGCTTTGGCGTTTGCGTGTTTATGCTTTGGTATCATGGGGAGTATCTATAGTGAGCGAATCATTACAATTATCATTCCTGAAATAACGTTGAGTTCGACTTTTCGCTTTGGACACATTGTGAATGCATTGTCGGGTATTTTTGTTTTAATGGTTGTGAATAAAATAAATGCTAAATTTTTACCGAATCAAGTGAGAAATATAATTGCAATCATTTTTGGATTTTTAATCTTGTTTGCCCTATCGCTCCCATTGGAAATATATTTAGGGACATTAACGTTTTATATGATTTTTGGTGTGTGTGCATTTTTTTCCATGTGGCTTAGAATCTTTTGGTTATACCTTAACAAAAAGCACGCTGTTAATAGCTCGGTGGAGCATATAACCTTAGTTATTGCAATGTTTTGTGTATTTCAGTTTTGGTTTGATGTTACTATTTATAGTTTTGGGTTAACGTCAAATATGGATGTTGCATTTTTTTGTATGGCAGTTTTTAGTATTGCCATCGCATCCCTATTAATCCATCGATACACACTTTATTATAAAAAAAGTGCAGAGTTATCTTATGAACTTTTAGAAACACTTAACATAGTTTCAGAGAAATCTAGTCAGGTCGATGAGAAAGAGCTAGCTTTTCTGCAGGCACAAATTAAACCGCATTTTTTATTTAATGCATTGAACGTGATTGCATCACTGGTTTTAACCAATAGAGACAAAGCTTACGAGTTAGTATTATCATTAAGTGATTATTTGCGTGCGAAGTTTGATTTTTACAATAAAGAACAGTGGATTAGCGTACATGAGGAATTAGATTTTATTTATGCTTATCTTAAGATTGAAAAGGCTAGATTTGAAGATAGGCTAAAGGTAATCGCCTCAATTGAGGATGGTGTAGATTTTGTTGTTCCACCATTTATAATCCAACCAATAGTAGAGAACGCAGTGCGTCACGGGATTAATATGAAAAAAGAAGGTGGCACGGTTACTATTACTATTGAAAAGACAGCTGAAGGTCATAACATTTCTGTTTCGGATGATGGCATAGGAATTTCAGAAGAAAAATTACAAAATATTTTACATAGTAATCGTTCGAATGGTGACGGGATTGGATTACATAATATTCAAAAAAGAATGAAGCGGTTATTTGGCTATGGTTTATCAATTGAAAGTGTACAAGGGAAAGGTACAACGATTTCATTAAATATACCTGATCGCGGGGGCGTTGATAATGAAATTTCTCTTACTAGATGATGAAAGAATGGCTCTAGAGCATATGAAGCACATTTTTGAAAAGAGTAAGCGAGTAAAAAAAGAAAATATATCTACTTTTGTTTCACCGTCAGATGCATTAACATGGGCACAGAAAGAGCTGGTTGATGTTGCTTTTGTTGATATTGAAATGCCTGAAATGAATGGTTTAGCCTTTGCGGATAAATTGAAGATGGTGCAACCGCAAATTGAAATTGTATTTATTACTGCTTATAAGGATTATGCTGTAGAGGCGTTTGAACAATATGCGCTTGATTATTTATTGAAGCCTGTGCGGTTAGAGAGAATAGTACAAACATTAGATAGAATTGAAAGCAGGATAAAGGAAAAAAGAGGCTTCGAAAAATCTTTAGAAATCACTACGATAAATGTGATGGGGAACGTAATTATTCAAGTGAATAACAAGGAAATTGATTTAAAGTGGCGATCTGGTAGAGTAAAGGAATTATTTTTACTATTATTGCATTTTCGTGAAAGAGCGATTTCAAAGTTTGAGATAATTGATATCATCTGGCCAGGTTCTACGGATAAAAAAGCTACTACCCATTTACATATGACGATTTATCGCTTGCGTCAGTTAATTCGTGCACATGAACTGGACATATCTATCAAGTTTCAAAATGATTCGTATCAATTGGTGTTAGGTCAAATGATTAAAACGGATGTAGATCAGTGGTATGAGCATTTGAAAAATTACCCAACTGTTACACAAGAAAATGTTAGAGATTGTATTTCAGCTCTTTCATTTGTAAGAGGGCGTTACATGGAAAACCTGGACTACACTTGGGCAAATAACGAGCAGACTTATTTACAAAATCTATATAGAAATCGATTAATCGACATTTCACGTTGTTTGTCTAAAGCTCAGCAATTTGATGAAGCAATTATGTATTATGAAAAAGTTTCTGATCTTCTTTTTCACGACGACGGGATTGTGTTAGAACTATTTCAATTATACGCTTTAAAAAAACGTAGTCAGGATATTGAGCGACTATATCAAAGACTAAAACAATTCTATCAAGAAGAAATGCAAGCACCATTAAATAAGACCATTAATCAATGGTATAAAAATTGGAAAGAAAAAAATTGAAGCATTTTTTCTAACATATTTTTTGAGAATAGCAGGGTATATTTCACTAGATATATAGCCCTGCTTTTTCTAATGTTAAGTCTATGTTTAGTGTCGTACTATATAATTTTGTAGGAAAATGTAGAAAAATCACTAAAGGGAATGTTTGGATACGATTATTAGAAGTAGAATCCTACCTGGAACTGATACATAAGGCTTAGTCTTACCTATATATAATATGGAGTTTATATAAAAAAATGATGGAGGAGTTTTATGAAGAAGCGAGATGTTAGAAGATTGAATAAGGGGATAACCATATGGGTCATTGTTATGTTATTAATTCCGATGCTGCCGGTAATGCCGATGAGTGCATCGGCAGAAGGGACATCTAAACCAATTACGATTGCACAGGGTGCTCAGGGTGAACCGGAGAATGGAGGTTTAGGATTTAATGATGGTTTTTCTCCAGACTATTGGAATATTGGTATGGATGCTGACCTAGAAGGGGACCGCATTGTATTAACACCAAAAGGAAAGAATAAAACGGGATTTGCCTATATGAAAAATAGTATTCATTTAAGAGAAGATTTGTCTTTTAATGCGAAGTATACATTTAAAATATCAGAGTCTGACACCTATGGCGCCGACGGGATTGCTTTTGTTATTCAAAGTAAAAGTAATACGGCTGGTCCTCCAGGTGGTGCAATGGGCTACAGTGGTATTGGACCAAGTGTTGTAGTGGAAATAGATACATACGAAAATGAAGATGATCCTTCCGAAAGCCATATTGCGATTATGAAAAATGGTAATTATAAGGAACATTTAGCCTCGAAAAACATACAAACCATTGACCACGATAATAATCTATATTCGGTTTGGGTTGATTATAGTGATGGTCAAATGAAGGTATATTTTGCCGAGGATAATAGTGGGAATGCTACAAAACCAGAAACTCCTCATGTCTCGCATGAAATTGATTTCAAAGAAATTTTTGGTGAGACGAGGGATGTTTTTGTTGGATTCTCATCAGCAACAGGTTGGTCCTATTCCAAACACGAGATTCTAGGTGTTTTATTTGATAGTGAGTATACGTCAGCTGGAATTAAAGAAAATGATAACTATGTGCAAGCACCAAAGCCTGATGCCCCTGCAGCAATGACTATAACAAAGCAAGAGGATCAAGAAGTTACGGTAACTCCTGAAGCAGGAAAAACATATATTTTCTACGAGAACAAAGAAGACGTGAAGCCAATCTCCTCTGGAACTGAATTGGTCATTGAACCAAGTATGAATACAAATGGAAAAAAATATTACTATTCAATCGTTGAAAATGGTGTGCAAAGTGACCGGGCTCCGATTGAAGTTTTAATGGAAGATAAAGGTATTTCCACTTCTGAAGGGTCAACAACTTTTGAAACTGGCAACCCTGAAATAATTGATGAGAATATCACTATTGATATTTACTCTATTCCAACGTTGGACCAGGCAAGTGTTGTTATTGACAATTTCAAGATTGGTGATATGCTTTCATTTACGAATCAGGGTGGTATATCTGGATCGTATAATGATGAAAATGGTGTATTAACACTTAATGGAGAGGCAACTGTTGAGGAATATCAAGCAGCTTTAAGGTCTGTTACATTTTCAACTATTTCTACTAGTGCAGCAGAACGAGAAATTACGTTTACCATTTCACCAAATGATGTAAACATGTCAGATAAGAAAACTATGAAAAAAGCTAAATATTCTGCTCAAGTAATTCATGGAAGTGGGGACGGAGAGTACACTTCAGGTACTAAAGTAAGTATTACGGCAGAAGAAGCTCCTGAGGACCAGCGGTTTAAATCCTGGGAAGTAACAAGTGGAGATGTGACATTAGCAAATGCTAAAGAGTCATCTACTACGTTCACAATGCCAGCTAACCCAGTAGAACTAAAAGCAACATACGAAGTAATTCCTTATGAAGTAACAGTGAAGAATGGCATAGGGGATGGAGAATATACTCTAGGAACGACAGTCACTATTACTGCAGAAGAGGCTTCTGAAGGCCAGCGATTTAAATCCTGGGAAGTAACAAATGGGGATGTGACACTAGCAGATATTAAAGCGTCCACTACTACTTTCATCATGCCATCTGGTCCAGTAGAAGTAAAAGTAGTATATGAATCTATTTATGCAATGACGGTGGAAAATGGAACTGGGACAGGTGCGTATGCAGAGGGAGACACAGTAACAATTACAGCAGGAAAGGCTTTCGAAGGCCAACGTTTTAAAGCATGGGAAGTACTAAGTGGTGATTTGACGTTAACAAATGAAAAAGAGTCAATTACTACGTTCACCATGCCATCTGGTCCAGTAGAGGTAAAAGCGACGTATGAAGTTATTCCTTATGAGGTAACAGTGGAGAATGGCACAGGAGGTGGGGAATACACCCCAAGTGCTAAAGTAAGTATTACGGCAGAAGAAGCTCCTGAAGGCCAGCGGTTTAAAGCATGGGAAGTAACAAGTGGAGATGTGACATTAACAAATGCTAAAGAGTCATCTACTACGTTCACAATGCCTGCTAACCCAGTAGAACTAAAAGCAACATACGAAGTGATTCCTTATGAAGTAACAGTGGAGAATGGCATAGGGGATGGAGCGTACACTCCAGGAACGACAGTCACTATCACGGCAGAAGAAGCTCCTGAGGGCCAGCGGTTTAAATCCTGGGAAGTAACAAGTGGAGATGTGACATTAGCAAATGCTAAAGAGTCATCTACTACGTTCACAATGCCAGCTAACCCAGTAGAACTAAAAGCAACATACGAAGTAATTCCTTATGAAGTAACAGTGAAGAATGGCATAGGGGATGGAGAATATACTCCAGGAACGACAGTCACTATTACTGCAGAAGAGGCTTCTGAAGGCCAGCGATTCAAATCATGGAAAGTAACCAAAGGAGTAGTTGACTTAAAGCAAACCACGTCAGCGGAAGCAACCTTTAAAATGCCTTCAGAAGCTGTGATAGTTGAAGCAGTGTATAAAAATTTAACAGAAGAAGAAATTAAAGAGCAGTTAGAAGAAGCAGCTAACTTTTTAACGCTCGAAACAGCCTTTACATTTAGTAAGGAAGATACATGGGAAAGTATTACATTGCCGTTCTTTATGTTAACGGAAGGTAAACATGATACAACGATTGAATGGACGTCTAGTAATCCAGATGTAATTTCAATTGATGGTCATAGTGCTACTACTTACAGACAGAAAAAAGGCAAATCAGTTATCTTAACAGCAACGGTTTCTAAAGGAGATTATTCGATCAAGAAAACATTTCTTTTAATCGTAAAAAGTAACCTCGTTAAGAACAAAGCAAGTGAATCAATAAAACGTAAAGCTGGAATTAAGTATGGTAAGAAAAATACAACATTGAACTTAATTGAGCGTATCAATTTGTATGACAACAATAATCTTCTTATTAATAAGATAGATAAAATTATTGTTAACGAGCAAATGATCACATCAAATTTGAATAACCGTTTTTCTGTATATTTATCTGATGATCTGAGTGATCCCGCAGATGAATTAGCAATTGAAATTAACTCTGCAGCCTTACAGAAAATCAAAGGTGATTTAGAAGTCAAAACAGATCAAGCGACGATTTTATTAAGTAAAGAGGAAATAAACCGCTTGAACAAAAGCATATTAGATTTATATTTCCGAGTGGTTCCAGTACGTAATGAGCAAACTAAAGAGGATATTAAAAAAGGTATCTCAGCAGACTCTTCCTTACAATCACTCTTGAATTCTATTCATAAAGATGCGATTGCAAAAATGCTAGGAACACCAAAAGAAATTGAAACAAATTATTCTGGTTATCGTACAGAAGTAATCTTACCAATCACAGAGTTCTATCATGAGGGCATGGATTTAGATAACATTCGTGTTTATATTGAGCATAGTGATGGAACGATTGATATTCAAGAAGGTACAATCACGTATGATAAGGACACTCCTGTTGGATTTAAATTTGCTATCGATAAATTTAGTACATTTACATTATTAGAAATAGAAGTACCGGAAGATGCAAGTTCTGATGCAAATGAGGGGAATAATGGAGTAGATGGACAAGAGCCAACTGCCGATCATGATAACTCAAATGGTAATCAAGTTTCAATAAATGATAATAATGTAGATGTAGAAAGTCAAGAAAATAACGAGCAAGGGGAATCGTTACCTATGACAGCATCTAATATGTTCTCATACTTGTTCGTTGGTTTACTTCTATTAATTGCAGGTCTATCAATCTATTATTATAGACGATTCAGAAAGAATGGTTAAATGAGACTTTAGCTTTTGCAACTTACAAAAAACATATCCACTAAGGGGTATGTAAGCCAAAAGAAGATAGTTACGGTGAATATTATTAATATGTTTATTAGTTCACCCACAAGTAGATAGAACATAGCTCATAAATTATAGTTGAAGCGAGCAAGCTTGTCGTTTGGCAGCTTAGATTAATTCATTTACGCTTCTATTGTCACAATTTTTCCAGTTCATAATTATATGGTCAATCAGTTATTTAAAGTGTTTACTCTATAGAGTGCATTTTACACTTCCTGATTGACCTATTTTTATTGGTTGTATGTTTAAGGAAGCCGGGATAAGCCCTATTCTTTTAATTGTTTTCATTGATATAATTAAATTAAAACTTTTAGCTATCCTTAATTTGATTTTAGTCACACTACATGATAGTTATGTACGTATGTTCTGCTTTTCAATAAGTCCCACTTTCGTTCTCATTTGTCGACTAATCAATTAAGGAACTTTTCGATCATATTACAAGTGATTTAAAAAATCGGCACTAGATAAAGATAGAAATGCGCGAGTTTTTGATGATGTTTTACATTCCTTTAATTACTTTTTGAGACGTATAATCACTGTTCTGTACATGTGAATGATTTTAAAACATATTGAACTCCTCATGTTTAATCCACTTGTTAAGTCGGGTATAGCTCGTTTTAATGAGACGTTAAATGAAGACGAAAGGAAAGAGAGGAGCAAGTAGTAATGCAGAAACGATTCAGCCTAAAGGAGTACAAACAGAGACTGAAAAAGGTGAAAACGAAGATGGAAGATGAAGGTATAGATGCTCTTTTCGTTTCAAATCCATCTAGTATGAATTATTTATCTGGTTATGATGCGTATTCCTTTTATGTTCCACAAGGGCTCATCGTTATTAAGGAGCAAAATGAACCACATTGGATTGGGAGAAAGCATGATGCGAACGGTGCTAAGCTAACAACATGGATTGATAATGATAACATCCATTATTATACAGATGATTATCTCCATGCGAGAGATAAACATCCAATGGAGATAGTAGCGAACTTGTTTAAAAAGATGAACAAACATCGATGTCGAGTCGGTGTTGAAATGGACCAACATTATTTTTCAGCAAAGGATTATGTAACATTAAAAAATGAATTGCCTGATGTAGAATTTTACGATGCCACAACAATGGTTAGCAATGTACGGATGATTAAATCGAACCAGGAACTACAATATATGAAAAATGCCGCTAGAAATGCTGAGTATGCCATGCAAACAGCTGTAAATTCCATACAGAAAGGTGTGGCTGAAAATCAGGTTGCTGCAGATATTTATCACGCGCAAATAAAAGGTGGAGAAGGCATAGATGGTGATTATCCAGCTATTGTTCCATTATTACTTTCTGGAGTAAAAACTTCGAGTCCACATTTAACATGGGGCGGTGAAGTTTTTCAAGGAAATGAGTTTATTACCCTTGAGCTTGCGGGAGTTCATAAGCGCTATCATTCACCTCTTGCAAGGTCAATCAAGCTTGGTCAACCAACTGCTGAGGAACAACGTCTAGAAACTGCTGCACGAGAGGGGCTTAATCAAGCACTTGACTTTGTTCAACCAGGTAAGACGTGTGGTGAAGTGGCACAGGTTTGGGTTGATGAAGTGAAAAAACACGGTTTTGAAAAAGATGACCGTCTTGGCTATTCGGTTGGGTTAAGTTATCCACCCAATTGGGGAGAGGAAACCGCAAGTATTCGTCTAGGAGATGAAACTGTTTTACAACCAAATATGACGTTTCATTTAATTTCTGGATTATGGGAGAAAAATAATGGCGCAGAATGTAGTGAAACGTTTGTAGTGACGAAAAACGGTTGCGAAGCACTTGCTAATTTTCCTCGTGAGTTGATTGTGAAACAGGAAAATAAAAATAACATTTACCATGGTTACTAAATTAAGGAGTGATCCATCTATATATTCCAATAAACGTTACAGTCGGTATGGGAATATGAAGATTAATTTTTAAAGAAGAACAACACAAACTTAAAAATCCCCTCCAAATTCACAGCATATCATAAAATCGACTGTCCAAAAGGAAGTCGATTTTATATTGATTACTTTACTTGAATACAATTTTCATTAAAGGATTTTAATGTCTAAATATGCATCTGACGAGTATGTTTTTGTTACTTTATAGGCCCTTTATTAATTTCCGTAAGTTTAGTGTTTACTGCAAAGATTTTGGCGTTGATGTCTGTAATTCCAAATCCGCCTAATCTTTTAGAATGCATGTCTAAATACTTTTCGGCTGTTTCTTTTGTTTCGAAACTGTAAATTCCACCGGCTTCATTCGTTTCGGGATTCTCTGTCCAAACCTTCCAAATAAATCCATCTTCATCATTGATACTTTTTGCTAAATCAGTAAACGCTTCCGCCATTTCATCTCCAAACGGTCCATTCATTTTAAAATCCACTTGTAATACGTATACCATGGTCATTCTCCTCCTCTTATTTAGTAATTGTGAAGTAAGACTCCCCTAGAAATTCCTTTGTTTCATAATGATCTGATGAAAGATTTTTTTCAATGAAAGAGAGTACATCTGATTGTTCAACTTCATACATCTCTTCAATTTCTTTTGAAAATAGCAGTTTTTCTTTTTCAAGTAGGTTAGAAAGGGAAATTTGTTGTCTTGGTTGCAATGCTTCTAGATTTAAAACTTGTTTCAATCCGTCAACGTAGGATTCAAATGGACGACCACCAACAATTTTTACCCCTTTATTTTCCTCATTAATCATGATAATGCTAGGAAACCCTCTGGCACCTAGGTTTCCAGCCAGACTAAAATCTTCATTTAGTAATTGTTGTCCGATTGGTTGTTCTGCTTCATTTACAATAGATTCCCCATCGAGATCTAGTTTATTTACAATTTCAATTAAAACAGACTTATCCGAAATGTTTTGATTAAATACGAAAAGTGCTTCTCTTGCACGGCGTAAATAATCAGATGCTAGGCTCTCGTTATGATTGTTTTGAATTACTTTAAACACACGAGAAGGCGGGTAAGAAGATTGAACAGGATTATCAATCATTAATGAGCCATCAATAGGCATTCTAGAATGTTCTCCAACTTCTCTCCAGTGACCAGCAACGTCAGCTGGCTTATAAATTCCATTCGCAGGATCTATTGGTCCGTCATGCCATTTTTCCAGCAATCCGCCCATTACTGTATGAAAGTTAAAATAATGACCATACTGCTCTATAAACCGACGAAGTACAGGTTCAATTGCCCAACAATGCGAACAAATAGGATCCGTTACATAATAAATGTTTATGGACTTTTTAGGTCGATTGAAATCGATAATTTCCATTTCTTCGTCTCCAGCTACACCACATACACCTGCTTCTACATCACATCTCATATTTTTATAGGTCATTTTATTGTGCCTCATTTCGGTAAGTTAATTATTTGCTTGCAATTGAATTGTATAACATAATGAAAATTATCAACACCAATAGTTTGTTCGTTTTGTTGGTTATACAACATATTGAACATAATGTTTAAAAAGCAGGTGAGCTATTAACATGAATGAACCAAAGATGGACCTTCGAATCCGACGTACCCGTAAATTAATTATGGATTCGTTTATGGAACTTTCAAGTAAAAAAGA
This sequence comes from Virgibacillus sp. W0181, assembly GCF_051846915.1. Lineage (NCBI taxonomy): Bacteria > Bacillati > Bacillota > Bacilli > Caryophanales > Bacillaceae > Virgibacillus > Virgibacillus sp. W0181. Next base: position 47,941 of record NZ_JBPYCR010000017.1, on the reverse strand, counting down.
ATTTAAGGATATAACCGTTAAGGATATTGCAACTGAGGCTATGATTAATCGAGCCACATTTTATTATCATTTTGAAGATATATATGATTTATTGGAAAAGGTATTATCAGAAGTATTATTAGTTAATTTGGATTGTACTAACTATCAAAATAATGAATTAAATGAAGAAGCAATAGTTAGAACATTTATCGCGATAACGAACTTCCAAAAGTCATTATCCAATCGTTGTCATAGAGGATACGAGGATACCATTGCTCGGATTATTAGAGAACAGCTTGAAGTCATTTTTTATACAATGCTCTTAAAACAAAATAATTCTGAAGAGGATGAAGCTCTAAAAATTACTGCTGTTATATTAAGCTGGGGAATTTACGGAGTTTCTGTAGAATGGAATAGAAGTAGTGTGAAGATACCACCAGAAGAATTTATTAAATTAGCGATTCCTTATCTCGTTTCTGGGATAGATTTTATGTCAGCAAACAAACAGATATGAATTGTTCCATTTTAATGGGGATTAGGGAAGATAATGTTTTAGTTAACGCGGAAGAGCTCCAAATACACCGAGATAGACATTACTAATAATCGCACCCTTTATACTTCACTTCTCGCTTCTTTATAGTCAATTTTGACTTAAGTATATTAAATTTAATATAAATCAGTTTTTAGGGTTGCATTATCCTGATTTCCGTTATACAATGTAATTACATTAAATTTAATATAATTAATTTTAATCAATATAAAGGGTGTGCAGGGACATGGAAGAACAAGATCCACGTATTAAAGCATTCACCGTTTTTATCAAATCGTCACAATCTGTCCAGAAACTGATTAAGCAGGATTTCCTGAAAAAAGAAATCAATTTGAATGAGTACGCTGTGATGGAGCTTCTGTACCATAGGGGTGACCAACCGATTCAATCGATCGGAAAAAGAGTACTCATGGGTGGGGGCAGTATTACTTATGTGATAGATAAGCTTGAGGATAAAGGTTTTTTATACAGAAAGCCATGTGAAGAAGATCGACGTAAAATGTTTGCCTGCATCACTGCAGCGGGTAAACAATATATGGATACACGCGTTGAAGAACAAGAGGCATTGATCAACACCATTTTTGATGAGTGGGATGATGACGAAGTTGAAGATGCAATCAACCTTCTTAAACGCATCGGTATACACGCCGAAAGTTTATTAAGATAATATGCTTGTGCATCTAAAGTGCATGAGCTTTAAAATAAACAAATATCTCGAATTAGAGGTAATTATAAAGCTAATACAAAGGAGTTTATTAAAATGACAAACCAACTATTGGGAATTCACCACGTTACGGCAATGACAGATAATGCAATGAGAAACTATACGTTTTTCACAGAAGTACTCGGAATGAGATTGGTTAAGAAAACAGTGAATCAGGATGATATTCATACCTATCATACATTTTTCGCAGATGATGTCGGTTCACCAGGTACAGATATGACATTCTTTGACTTCCCGAACATTATAAAAGGAAAACCAGGAACGAATTCGATTTCCAGAACAGGGTTAAGAGTGCCTGACGATGCAGCGCTAGAATATTACTTGGAACGTTTTAAAGAGTTCGATGTGAAAAACGAAGGTATTCAAGAGCTATTTGGCAAAAAAGTTTTGCCTTTTGAGGAATCTGATGGCCAGAGGTATCAATTGTTCTCTGATGAAAATAATAAAGGTGTTGCTCCAGGGATACCTTGGAAAAATGGACCGGTACCTGAAGATAAAGCAATATACGGTTTGGGACCAGTTGAAATTACCGTAAGCTATTTCGAGGATTTCAAAAAAATGCTCACTAAAGTTTATGACATGAAACCGATTCTTGAAGAAGAGAATGTAATGCTATTTGATGTAGGAAAAGGCGGCAACGGGGGACAGGTCATTTTGAGAAATGATGACACAACACCAAGCCGTCAAGGATACGGACAGGTTCACCATGTATCGTTTAGAGTGAAAGATCACGACACGATTAAACAGTGGGAAGCGAAGTACGACAAAATGGGAATACAACATTCTGGTATTGTAGACCGCTTCTACTTTGAAGCACTTTATACACGTGTCGGACATATTCTGATCGAGCTATCAACAGATGGGCCAGGTTTCATGGGCGATGAACCATACGAAACGTTGGGAGAAAGTCTTGCACTTCCTCCATTTCTCGAGCCGAAACGTGAAAAAATAGAGGCGCAGATCCGTCCATTCGATACAACGCGTTCTTAATCATTTAAAAAGGAGAAGATGGCATGGAAGCAATTAATAGAATCCACCACATAACTGCTATTGTAGGAGATCCGAATGAAAATTTAAAATTTTACAGGGATGTATTAGGACTTCGTCTAATTAAGCAAACAGTAAATTTTGATGATCCAGGTGTCTATCACCTGTACTTCGGGGATCACAACGAGTCCCCAGGAACAGTCATTACTTTCTTTCCGTGGACGAACAATAACTACGGTAAGAAGGGTAGCGGCCAGGTCGGAAGAATTGCTTTTAGAGTGCCAAAAGATAGCTTGAACGATTGGGAGAAGCATCTAAATGCCCAAAACATTCAAGTAGAAGTAACACAACTTTTTGGTAAAAACACCCTTGAGTTCGATGATGTTCATGGACTTGAGCTTGCCATAGTCGAGGGCGAAGCTGCTGCAGATAATAATGACATTCTTGGGTTTCATGGATCGGTATTATTGTCCGGAAATCCTGAAGGGACGAAAGAACTGCTTACGGGCCTTATGGGGTTAAATGAACTGGATCGTGATGATCAAAATCATCACTATGAAACAGTAGGTGAAGAAAAGCATCACATCATTACTTCTATTCCGCCGCAGCCTGCTGGTAGATTCGGTATCGGAACGGTTCACCATATCGCTTGGTCTGTGCCGGATATGGAAGTGTTGAAAGAATGGCAGTCGAAACTTAAAAAAGAAGGGTTCGGTGTCACCGTAGTAAAAGACAGAAATTACTTCAACTCCATCTATATTGGAGAAAAAGGAAATGTTGTATTCGAATTTGCTACAGATGGTCCGGGGTTTGACGTAGATGAAGATAGGGAATCACTAGGGACAGCACTGAAATTACCGAAACAATATGAACATAAAAGGCAGGAATATGAAACTTTGCTGCCAAAATTGGACGTATAGTTTATGAAAAAAATGTTAAATTTTTCACCGCAAGAACTGACGGCAAAAGAGAAGAAAAAATTTTTGATTGGATCAGTCATTCCAAGGCCGATTGCATTAGTCTCAACAATGTCTGACTCAGGTGTTGTCAATGTCGCACCGTTCAGTTACTTCAACATCGTCACTTACAACCCACCCATGCTGTCCATCGCAGTGCAGCGTGCAGGGGGAGAGCGAAAAGATACTGCTAGAAATATAGTTAAGAATAAAGAGGCGGTTGTCCAAGTTGTTGATACAGATAACGTAGAGGCGGCGAATACAACTTCAGCACCTTTGGGACCTGATGAAAGTGAGCTCGATATATCAAGTTTTACTTCAGTGGAATCAAAAGCTGTCAACGTTCCGGGATTAAAAGAAACCAAAGTAAGATTTGAAACAGAATTATATGATTCAATCGTCATTTCAAATGATGACAATATCCCGACAGCAGATGTTTTATTACTGAGAGTAAAACACTATCATATAGATGGAGAAATTTACCGCGATGGATATATAGACCCGCTGAAACTAAGAGCTGTAAGCAGACTGGCCGGTAATGATTACGCTGAAATAGGCAGGTTATTTACAATAGAACGTCCTGAATAAAAAATAAAGGAGTTAGAAATAGATGAAATATATTTATAATGAAAATAAAAAAGGAGCACCTGTATTTATACTGCTCCATGGCACAGGTGGCACAGAAACAGATTTAGTCTCTCTTGCTGAATTGCTTAGTCCAGAGTATAACGTTTTAGGCATTAGAGGAAATGTGCAGGAAAACGGTATGAACAGATATTTCAAACGCCACGGGGAAGGTCAGTACGACTGGGAAGACCTAGAATTCCGCGGGAATGAACTTTATGAGTTTATTGTGGAAAAATCAAAAGAATACGATTTTCAGCTTGAAGATGTCGTTTTTGTTGGATTCTCAAATGGATCTAACATTGCAATACAAATGATGCTCCAACACCCTACTACGTTCAAAAAGGCGGCTTTATTCGCACCGCTGTATCCGGCAGAAGTTGCAGAAAAACAGGATTTCAGTGACGTGGATATATTCCTATCACTTGGTAAAGGCGATCCAATTGTTCCAGAATCCGAAAGCAAGCGAGTCATCAACCTTTTTAAAGAAAGAGGCGCCGACGTCACAACCGCTTGGGTTAACGGACACAGCCTGACTCAGGAAGTCGCTCTAGAAGCGAAAAACTGGTTAAAAAATAATAGCTGAGGAAAGTATTTATGAAGAAAACGTACACTTCAGATGAAATGGATGTCTATTTCGGAACATCCCACTATGTAAATGGGATAGTGAAGCTTGGAAAGTAGCTGTTTTTTAAAGTATTGATATATATAAGAAACTTAAAAAATTATTAAAGGGGTTGATTGAAAACGAGCAGTTACGTAGATTAACCTAACTTATATTTTGAACTAATTGTAGTAAATAAATTAAAAATTATTGGAGGAGATTTACATGACTAAAGCAATATGGAACGTTGACAAGGTACACAGTACAATAGGATTTACAGTAAAACATATGATGATATCGAACGTTAAAGGGACTTTTAACGATTTTGAGGGTACTGTTGAAGGAGATCCCAATGACTTAACAGATGCATCCGTTGATTTTAAAATTGACGCAAACAGTGTTGACACACGCATGTCGGATAGAGACGATCATTTACGCTCCGCCGACTTCTTCGATGTGGAGAATCATCCGATTTTAACATTTAAAGCAACAAACATTGAGAAAAAGTCTGAAGATCACTATGATATGACTGGTGATTTTACAATTAGAGGCACAACAAAACCAGTAACATTTGATATTACTTTCGAAGGTGTGGCTAAAGATCCAATGAGTGGAGATGAAGCTGCCGGATTTACAGGCCACACGAAGATCAGCCGTAAAGACTTTGGTTTAACATGGAACGCGGCACTTGAAACAGGCGGTTTTGTAGTCGGTGATGACGTAAAAATCAATATCGAAATACAACTGCGTAAATAAGTCCTTTTACAAAGATAAGAATTGAAAGAACTTTTTTCAGTGGAATGAGCATAGTTACGGTTTTAGCTCAGGTTGCTTACTTTAATAATGCTTGATACGACGGGGTTTTCCTTATGGGAAACCTCGTTTTTGTGTGTCTCGCTAAATTTTACAATCTAGGAAAAATGCAACTAGATTTCGGGAAAGCAAAACAGACTTTCAAGAAACGCTTTAATTATAGTCAAGATTTTTATTATGATAATATTAGACTTAGACGGAAAAAATAATTACAGTGATAATGTTATTCAGGCGGGTGACGATGGTGTTTGAAGGTAAAAGAATTCTAGTCATTGAAGACGATCAAGAAATTAATAAGTTATTGAACATGATTTTAACAAAATCAGGCAAGGTTGCTGTTCCGGCTTACTCTGGCACGGAAGGTATTTTGCAATTGCAGAATCATACATATGATTTAATTATATTGGACTTGATGTTACCGGGAATGAGCGGGGAAGAGTTCATAAGCAAGATTAGGGAAAAGAGTTCAATTCCGATTATTGTAATCTCTGCCAAAGTGGACATAGAAGATAAAGTTAACGTATTAAAAATGGGCGCAGATGATTATATAACGAAGCCGTTTAATCAGCAAGAAGTAATGGCAAGGGTAGAAGTTCAATTACGTAAATCAAGTGTTCAATCATCACAAACGAGCGTGAAATCTTGGCGCGGACTAAAAATTAATCCGGAAAAACAATCTGTAACTTTAGAAGACAATGAATTGCAGTTAACAAAGGCAGAATTTGATATTTTATCTTTATTTATCAGTCATCCAGAGCACGCTTTTTCTAAAAGAAAAATTTATGAAAATATATGGACGGGCCCTTATTTGGGTGATGACAATACAATTAGTGTACATGTCTCCAATCTTCGCAGGAAAATGGCTGAGGTTACCGATGAGGAGTATATAAAAACCATTTGGGGAGTAGGCTTCATGTTGGTGTAATTTCTTTACGATTTCTTTATGTTTTGCTTAGAGGAAATTAAAAGCTCCTGAACTATACTACATATATTAAGACTTTTAGTGAAGGAGTCAATCAAATGGATACCATTATTCAAACGAATCGATTAACAAAATTATTTAAAGCAGAGGAAGCCATCAAACCGCTCGATTTCTCATTAAGAAAAGGGGAAATTTGTGCGTTAATTGGTAAAAATGGTGCTGGAAAATCAACATTTTTTAAAATGCTTGCCGGACAACTCATGCCGACTTCAGGGGATATTTCCTTATTTGGTAAATCTGGTAAGGAAATGGAACAAACGAAAAAAAGAATGGGTTTTATGATCGAGACACCGGAGTTTTTTCCAGATTTTACGGCAGTCCAAAACTTGGAATACTTTCGAATTCAGCGAGGTGTCGTTGAGAAGAAGCGCATTTATGAGGTGCTGCAAATTGTAGGCCTCGCTCATCAAAAGAAGAAGCGGTTTAAAGAATACTCCATGGGAATGAAGCAACGACTAGGTATTGCACTTTGCTTGTTAAGTAGTCCAGATTGTTTAGTACTGGATGAGCCAATCAATGGTTTGGATGCGGAAGGAATTATGGAAATTCGCAACTTATTATTGAAGCTAAATCAAGAAAAACAAATAACCATTTTAGTCTCCAGCCATATTTTAACGGAGCTGCAATTGCTGGCAAAACGTTTTCTGTTTATCGAAAACGGTGTTATTGTCGAAGATTTAAGTAAAGAAGCCTTAGACAATAAAAGCAGAAAGCAACTTCAGCTGAAAGTCGATGATCCAGCAAAAACAGCACGATTGTTAGAACAAACCTATGCGGATATCGAATATAAAACATTGCCGGATCATGTCATAACGATCCATAATTATGTAGAAGATGGGCCTGAAATTAATCGTCTCTTAATTGACAATGGGGTGTCAGTGATGGAGTTTCGTATAGAAGCATTGAATTTAGAGGAGTACTTCTTAGGGTTAGTGGGGGAGAATAAAAATGATTAATTATATGAAAAGCGAAAATTATCGTTTGCTGCGTAAAAAAGGACTTTATATGACAAGTGCTATTGGTCTTTTGTTAATTACTGCAGCAGCACTTGTCTTGCATCTTTTTGGTGAGTATGAACAGAATTTCCCTTATGCGACAAGCGCTTTTTTTTATGCAAATGTTATTGGCAGTAATATCCTCATTCTGCTTATAGCCTTCTTGTTTAATTTAGCGCTCACAGGCAAGGATATATCTCTAATTAAACAATCGATCTCCTTTGGTATTTCCAGGAGTACAATTTTTTGGTCAAAGCTCATCTTAACTTTAAGTTATTTCCTGTTCATATGTTGTATTGGTCTATTTTTAATGATTGCATTGGGAGAGAACCTTTTGGCCAGTGAAGAAAAATCGATTAGTAATTTCCTGATAGCCAGCTTCAATATGCTTCCAATTGTGCTTAGTGGCTTTTTTATGATCCATATGCTTAAAATGATAAAAGTAGGAGATGTGTATGTCGTTGTCATCTTATTTTTCTTCTATATATTTTCTGGTGATTTATTACGAGTGTTGCTGCGGGGAATTCCAGGAATAGATGAAGTCTTTAAATATGCACCAAGTACACAATTAGACGAAAACCTAATGAACTTTATGGATATGGCAGCCGGGTTCGACTATCGTTATTGGGTTACCGGTATCGTGATCTCAGTGCTTTCTTTACTCATAGGAGCGAGGAAATTTGCCAAACAAAATATCGATTGATGCGAAGGGGTGAATGAAGTGGGCTGGTTGATTATTATTGTTTTAATTATTCTGTTGCTGATTAGTACCGGAATGCTTCTCGTTTTTCATTGGGATATTAAAAAAATGACAAATCAACTGGAAGCTATCATTGAAAATTTCGGTACAAATGAATTGGTTCGAACAAATACGCATAGTAAAACCTTGAAGCGTTTTATTACAAAAATCAACCGGCTTATTCATTTATTCAAGGAAGACCAGCAACATAAAGAAAAAAGAGAAAAGGAATTAAAACAAGAGATTACAAATATCTCACATGATTTGAGAACCCCTTTAACATCGATTAAGGGGTTTTCCGAATTGTTAACGGATCCGTCTTTATCTGAAAAAGAAAAAAAAGAATCATTGTCTATTATTCAAAAGAAAATTGACAACCTCACCATGATGGTCGATTTATTTTATGAGCTTTCACAAATAAACTCATCCGACAATCAAATGATAATGGAAAAGCAGTTTTTGGACCAAATCGTTGTAGAAGCGATGTTCATGTTCTACGATGATTTCGAGAAAAGTAAGTTAAAGATACATGTAGACGAGAGTAATATCCCCCCAATTTTGGCTGACTCAAAAGCAACAAATCGGATTGTCATGAACATCATTCAAAATGCGTTACGTTATGCCAAAAGCTATGTCACAATGAAGTTCATAGAGCAAGACGAATATGTTGGGCTAAGGATAACAAATGACATCGATGCGTTTGACCAATCCGAACTTCATCGCATATTTGATCGAACATATAGGCTAGACACGAGCCGATCTGATGGACAACTTGGGTTGGGATTACATATTGTCAAGCAGCTCATTCACAAGCAGGGTGGGAAAGTAGCTTCCGTCGTACATAATAATGAATTTAGTATGGATGTGTTTTTTAGGAAGTGGGACTAGCAACGGCAGAATTATAGGCGTATTTATAATAGTGTAACAATGAGTTTTTCTTCAAAAAGTCACATGTATTTACTGTTCAAGCAAACACACCAAAGTCATTATGGTAATGTTTATATGCTTTTGCTTGAATATGAAAGACAAGACAAAATGGTTGATTGAAATTAAAATAAAAAATGATGTGGAAGCCTAATCAGTTTGTAATACTCATTGTAAGTGTATTAGGGCGTTCATGGGTGGATACTATGATAGTATTCGAGTCATTGATTATAATGATTTCGTACACAACATTAACTGTAGCTATACTGTCAGAACAAAAAAAGTAACCACCCATTGAACGCCTAGCAAGCATTTGGGTTGGTTACTTTTTCCAATAAATAATGTGAGCTACCCCCTTGAAGGGCTTTTACACATGAGACCGTTCCATGTACCAGCATGGGCGGTCTTTTATTATCATATGACTTTCTATTTATAGTATACCTCATTTTCTGTTCAAAATAAACATTTGAAGTGATTTGCTTTATTGAATAGCATATATTTTAATTATACAATTCAGGTATAAAAGACTGATCTTTTTCAGACCAGGAACCTTTTCAGAGTGAATTCCATTCCATAGCTTCCATCCATGTGCAGTTCAGGATTCCGGTCCTGTGATTTATAACACAGAGAACATGCAGATGTGTTGTTATAATGGGTAAGATACTATGATAAAGAAGGTGAAGGCAATTGGCTAAACTTGAAACACTTTATGATACGATTGGCGGACAACCTGTCGTTGATCGGATTATTGATTCTTTATACAAGCATATTGGTGTGAACGAAACGCTGTTGCCAATTTTCCCCGATGATCTTGAGGAATCAGCAAGAAAACAACGGCTATTTTTGACACAGTTCTTTGGAGGGCCACCGCTATATTCACAGGAGCGGGGACGTCCCTTACTACCGCATCGGCATGCACCGTTTGAAATAACACCAGCACGCCGGGATGCTTGGTTGCAATGTATGCATCAAGCGCTTACCGAAGCTGGAGTAGAGGAGCCACATTTTTCGGATATTATGGGGCGATTAATGGTGCCGGCACACAGAATCGTGAATACGGAAGAACCAACTACAAAGAACAGTTGACCCTTTGAGGGAAAAGTTTTTTTATGAGGTTAAAAAGAGGTAAATCCTACCGTGAAAGTTAAAAATAAAAATGCTGTTCAGGCTCTCGTCTAGTATATAGGAGCTTACAACACCATGGTTTATCTTATACAAGCTAAACGATCTATCATCTGGCAAGACACAAAATGGGTGTATTAGTTGAATGAAAAGTCTGCCTAAGAGGGAAATGGGCAGACTTTTTATTTTGATGTGACCACCTGTTGTGATGTGTTGCTAATTCATTGCATCAAATTACTTTATATCGTAACTTTTAACTGTGTAAACGTACGTTTCTTTATGCTAGAGTTAAGTGACACGACACTCTGAAGTAAGTGAGATAGCAAAGGTGGATCTGACATGCATATTAGAATTCCCTTTCTAGCTGTACTAATTATTACGATTTTCCAGCTCACAGTATATGGCATTCAAAATAATGAGCATAGTGCAAAAGACTTTAATGAAATAATGACTGTACAGTTGGACAATATTACCGAAATTTCAATGATCGATTTATCGGGGGAACAACGTTGTACAAAGGATCCTAAGCATATTAAAGCCTTTGTAAATTATTTTAATCAATTTCAATATAAGCGGCTTCGGAATGACCAAACGGCTTTCATGCCTAAAAGAACAATGACGATCAACTTTGACACTGGTGATGATATAGACTTCATTATTCCATATGGAAACGAGGTATTCATTAGCCATAAGACATACAGTATAAGAAATGGGACAATCGAACAAGATGAGCTGTTAGAAATGTTCCTTCTCCTGTCTCATTGTTAAGAATGTAGCGATTTTTTATGAGGAATCGGCCGCCTTTACAATAATAAGTTATTTCGTATTTACAAAGGATTTCCTCCACAGAAAAGTTGCAGCGATGCACAAGAGTACAAAGTAAATATATAAAATAAATGGAAAAAATGCACTAAGAAAATGCAAAATGACGAAAGGGACGGTCAAAAGCATGAGCAAAAAGGCTTTCGTCATACTTTCGTTATCGGATCGGTCAAAAGGCAATGAAAAAGGATATTTGCTTTCTACAGTCATTTGATAGGAAAGTAATGCTTGTACAACTGCACTGACAAATACAATTGTTAAATCGATGACATGAAGTTTGTCAAAGAGAAAATAATATGGAATGCCGACTAGAATAAACATAGGGAAATACAACTTCGCTAAAAATACTTTCATCACTGCCCCATATAATTGGGGTGAAATCGTGTCACCTGTTGATACGGCAGTAAAAATCCAAGCCCCTTTAAAATTGCCAGAAAACTGAAATGTGTAAATAGCAACTCCTATAAAAATGTGCATCAAATAAATACATAAATATAGGTTACTTGCTGCGACCTCGGCAAATGTACGAAACCCTACTTCAGAAAAGATGAAAATAAAAGGTAATACAAGTCCAATTCCGAGCGATGGGTACACTTTTAATTTAAATTCCCGTTCACGATCAACTATTTTATAAACGAATTGAAAATAAGCGCGACTTTTCTCGGTTCTGCATAATAAGCCTTTCCAAAGGCTTTCAGCAGAAAATTTCTTTCTCTTTTTGCTACTCGCTGTTTCAAGTAACTTTTGTAAATTGCTTTCAAAAGCAGGAATGAACCAATAATACAGGGCAAATGTGATTACAGGAACAATCGCTGATAAAAGAGATAAAACGATAATTTCTGTACTGATGTTTTTATTTATAATTAGTTCAAAAGGGGCTGCGAACCACATTGGTGGAAGTAATATATGCCACCATTTAAGCAAATAAGCAGCATTTAAATCAATAACCCCATAGGCACGAATAATGATTTGATACCCAATAATAATCCCTATAGCAAAAATAATTTGAATGTAATTGATCATACTCTTCAATTGTTCCCCACTGAATAATTTCAGTACAAATATATATGTCAGTGAAGTAAGTGCGATAATAAATAACATAAATAAAACGAGCATGACTATAAATAGCATTGTAAAAACAATGCCTTGTACAAAAAGCATGAAAATAATCGGAATGATGGTAAAAGCACCCGTAAGTTGTATCATGTAAATTAATACATGAATAAATTTTGCCACACCAATTGTTCGGTTATCAATTGGTTTAGTGCCGATAATTGTTCTGTCTCGAACATCCAGCATCACAGGTGAAAAGTCAGCAATCAGCGCGGTCATTAAAATAAATAAGGCGATACCAAATATGATACTCATTTGCAGCATATACACATTTCCGAATAGAAAAAACACTAAAATAAACCCGTACAAGACGTATATCCAAAGAGACTTAATAAACGAGCTTTTCTTCTCATCTTTTGTATCCTCGAAAATCGTCGGTACACGCCTTTGATCCATTAATAATTTAATAGCGAGAATGTGCCGTAGTATTGGATAATTAATATTAAACTTCTCAAATAAGGCTTGGAAAATATCCAGCATCTTTAGTACACGGAAATTAGGCATTTTGCGATTTCCCTGTGTCTGCATTTAATACGTAGTCCACAAAATCGTTTACAATAATCGCTTGATTATTAAAGCCTGTCATTTGATTAAAAATTTCCTCTAGAGATCCTAGACCACTCCCACTTTTTAATTCAGTAAAGTCTCCGTCCGCAGCAATTTTCCCATCGGAAAGTAAAATAATTCGATCACTCATATTCTCGACAACCTCCATAATATGGGAGGAAAAAAAGATTGTTTTCCCTTTATCAGCTAATCTTTTAAAAATTTGCTTAATAATAGAAGCACTATTTGTGTCAAGGCCATTTAATGGTTCATCCATAAGTATAATGTCAGGGTTATGCAGTAAACTTGATACGATAAGTACTTTTTGACGCATCCCTTTGGAAAAACTGTCTATACGTTGATGAAACGCTTTTTCCATGTTTAGTAAACGTAGTAATTGGTATGCCTTTTCCCGTGCTGTTTTTTCATTTATCCCATATAGCGTCCCAATGAAGGATAAATATTCACTGGATGTTAACTGTTCATACATGTTGGCACTTTCGGGGACATACCCTATTCTTCTTTTATATTCTAAGTTATCTTTCTGAAGCGGCTTGCCAAAGATTTCTACCATTCCTGTATAACCATCCAATAAGCCAAGAATAATCTTAATTGTTGTACTTTTACCAGCTCCATTAGAACCTATATAACCGACAATATCTCCACGATACACATTCAAATTAATTCCTTTCAAAACTTGGTGATTGCCATAATTCATTTTAAGTTCATGTAATGTAATAACCCTTTCCTTTTTCACCAAGATTTATCAACTCTCTTTTGCATTATTAAAATAGCTTACACTTTTTCATTCATTTATTTGAATTTCTTCTTCTAAATGTAATATGGCATGATGTTGCTAATAAGAATTTAAAATATGAGGTTCGTCGATATTTTTAATGTAACAGACTGCACCAAGATGTACCAGTTGAACAAGCGGCAAACGGTGGCGGTGAGTAAGCTTTTTTCTTCCATGATAAAATGGAATATTTCGAAACACAACGATGTAATAAACCTGTAAATATGATAAAATTTGGATAATACCAACAGCCTTTGTTAAGGGAGGTGACTTCAAATGTCCGATAAGGAGCGTTTGAAAATCAAGAAGAAAAATGAAATGCGGACGAAGGATATTTCACGGATGATTGATGAAGGTGGCTTGGGAGCGGATAAGTATTATGAAATTACTAAAGGTAAGCAAAAAGACAATGAAGCAACAAATAATAGAAACGAAGCATCACAGGAAAAGGGGAAAGATGACGATTGACAGACTGTATCAACTTTGAATTTACTCAGTAAACTGAACAAATAATATAAGTAATATAAATTCTTTTTGTATCCAAAAATCAATTGTGTTTAATTAAAAGATGGTGCGTGTATTTGTCATGTTACGAATAGCCTATGTGGATAATATGATGGGACAGAGAGCCAGATATTACGGAATCTGGCTCTGCCACCGCAGCATATTCGTGTTTAACGCCTAAGTCCTTTTCAATTTTGTTGGAAACAGGACGTGATTCTCTCACCTTCACTAACGTATAATATATATTTGCGTTCGGAAGATCTTCTAAATATGCATTATATTCATCTATAGCATTTGTACTGACTGGAAATGTAGTACTGTGCTTAAGATGATTCGCTCTCATTTTTCGGTCGCTGTAATCATTATTTTGTTGGTAAGTCCTCATTGCTGTCTATATCCATATATGCTGGTACAACGAAACCTTGTTTGGCGCCCTCCAAATTTGGTCCTAGATCATCAATATCACCCTCATATTGCTCCATATATGTAGACGCTCCACCAGGAAGCCATGCAATTAACGTTCCGTCGACTTCTCCTTGGGCTATAGATTCAAATGCAATGCCCATATCAAGGGGTGTTAAGTCGACATCATAACCTATTTCTTCAAGCAAAAGTGCAACGACATTCGTTGATGAAAGCTCTGTATCCCACTCAATATATGCTAATTTAATTGACTCATTCTCAACAGGTTCAATTCCTTCCATCCAAGAATCAGCTTTTTCCCGGTTTTCTTCAATCCACACTTCAGCGGCATCGCGAGGTTTAACATCATCATCTTGTCCGAACATTGCCATCACTGTGTTCATGTCGTCTACTTCCCAATGAAAGTTATCCAAGAATTGGTATGCCGATGGGTGTTCCTCTTCTAGACCTTGACGAACAATAGTGTGTATTTGTTGTTCTACACCTATTATTTCTTTAGGATCGTCCAAAATCTTCAAATCATATTCATCAAACGTCCAATGTGGTTGCCATAGTGTAACAACAATCGGCTTTTCTTCGCTAATTGCTTGTTCTAGTTCTGTTATCATCGCTGGTTCTGAACTAGGGATTAATTCCATATCCAGATTATATTCTTCAACCGTCTCTTCTGCCATATTCATCGTACCGGAACCTGGCTCAATTCCGATAATCTCATCTAGCTTAAGTTCCGTTTCACCATTTTCACCTTCGCTAGTATCATTCGTCGAACTACATGCAGTGAGCACCATCCCTAATATTACTGCTAATAACGTTGCTGTTAATTTCTTCACATTTGACCTCCCGCTAATTTTTATTACTTTCCTATAATACCTATACAAAAATTTACTTTTAAAAAAAGGATCTTCCCTAATAATTAATTGCTACTGAACCTATATTATTAAATAGACTTCAAAAATCTTAACATAACATTATTCACGCCTAAAATGGCATGAAGATTTCAAATTATTTTGATTACTTTTAATTACTAATTACCCGTTTGTTAAGCAGTTAAACGCTAAGATAAATATTAATTTAAAAACATATTTGCAATTCCAATAGCTGCCGTGTAGCGAGGAAGTTCATCACTGATCCTGAATACGAGAATGATAATTTACCTGTTATTTTTCCACTATATTATCCATTAAAACAAAAATTTTCAAAGAAGCAATCATAGCGAATAGTTGCTTCTTTGAAAATATTGTACTGTAGGTTAGATTGCACTTAGTCAATTACTGCCTTCATATGAGCCTTTGTAATGGACCAATGTGTAGTAGACCAATATTTCTTTTGATCTTTTATATAAATGATTTGTGGAGATTCGTGTTTAACGCCTAAGTCCTCTTCAATTTTGTTGGAAACAGGACGTGATTCTCTCACCTTCACTAACGTATAATCTATATTTTCGTTCGGCTGATCTTCTAAATAAGCATTGTATTCATCTAGAGCATTCGTACTGACTGGACATGTAGTGCTGTGCTTAAGAATGATTTGATCTTTACTGGTCGAATTGTTTAAAATCTCGTCCCATTCTTCGATTGTCGTAATTTCCTTCCAATTCATTTTCAATGTCTCCTTTGAGTAATAGTTGTGTATTTATACTAATTTAACTTTACGTTAAGAATAGAACGAATTCAAAAGTAATGCTTCATTAGTGTTGAAACCATAAAAGCAATAGTGATGCTGCTGGTGTACCAGGGATAGAAACGCGCATCACAGGCAGTGCGACGCTTGTCATAAAGTTAGAAACAATAATAAAAAAGCCCGGCAAGAAGTTCCTTTCGTAAGTTTAATAAACTTTTGTACGGAATATCTTCCACTTATAATGTAAACTATTCATGCTTCGATAAATTTGAGTTCCGAAAATGGCTAGAAAATGGTACAGTTGTTCATGGGAATAAGTTCACTCGTTTTGTTAAAAAGTAAAATAGCAAATGAGAAGCTACTTTTTTAAGGACATTATGATTTTTAAATTTAATCCAATAAATCTTTGGTTTCACATAAAGGGTTCGGGATCATCATTTATTCTGGTATCCCATATGAAAGGATAGCGTTTGAATATGAAAAGTAATTTTTGGCGTGATCTACCACGACCGTTTTTTATACTGGCACCAATGGAAGATGTAACGAATGTCGTTTTTCGTCATGTAATTAGTGAAGCAGCCAGGCCGGATGTTTTCTTTACAGAGTTTACTAACACGGAGAGTTTTTGCCACCCGGAAGGTATTTTTAGTGTGCGCGGACGTTTGACTTTTACAGAAGATGAACAACCGATTGTTGCACATATATGGGGTGATAAACCGGATCACTTTCGAGAAATGAGTATTGGAATGGCAGAGATGGGATTTAAAGGGGTGGATATCAATATGGGGTGCCCTGTAGCGAATGTGGCATCACAAGGTAAAGGAAGCGGATTGATTCGTCACCCTGAAACAGCAGCAAACATCGTACAGGCAGCAAAAGCTGGGGGGTTGCCTGTAAGTGTGAAAACAAGACTTGGATATACTCGTGTGGATGAGTGGCGTGAATGGTTAACGCACATATTGGAGCAAGACATCGTTAATCTTTCCATTCACCTTCGCACAAAAAAAGAAATGAGCAATGTAGATGCTCATTGGGAGCTCATTCCGGAGATTAAAAAACTTCGCGATGATATTGCACCAGATACGCTTTTGACGATTAATGGAGATATACCTGACC
The DNA here is from genome assembly GCF_051846915.1 of Virgibacillus sp. W0181. Taxonomy (NCBI): domain Bacteria; kingdom Bacillati; phylum Bacillota; class Bacilli; order Caryophanales; family Bacillaceae; genus Virgibacillus; species Virgibacillus sp. W0181. The sequence continues at coordinate 31,002 of NZ_JBPYCR010000017.1, read as the reverse complement.
GGCAAACTGGTATGGAACTTGTAAATCAATATGGTGTTGACGGGGTTATGATTGGACGAGGTGTTTTTAAGAACCCTTTCGCCTTTGAAAAACAACCAAGGGATCATTCCAGCGAGGAATTGCTCGATCTTTTAAAGCTGCAGCTTGACCTGCATGATAAATATTCACAAGAATTGGATCCGCGTCCATTTAAGCCACTTCGTCGTTTTTTTAAGGTATATGTCAAAGGCTTTCCGGGTGCGAGTGAGTTAAGGAATCAATTAATGATGACAGAATCTACCGATGAAGTGCGTGCAGTGCTTAACGATTATAAGAGCATAACACACTAACTTGATAAGGTGTCGTTTGTGCAGGGATGCTTTTCGTAGAAGGTCCGTAAATGACGATTAGGTTTCGGTTAGTGAGCGTACCGGTGAATATTTGACCGTTTGTTGTAATGATTTGTGTATTGGGATGTATGTTTATTTTTAGTTGGCCGTCTTGACTTAGAAGATTATTATCAAAGTAGCTTACTTTTACATTGAGGTTGACACGTTCTTTAACCATCACAAGCGCTGGATATTGTGGCGGATAAATTAGAATAGCGGGTGCATTTGCATCATAATATCCCGTCACGATGTCGCCTAAGGTAATCGTTTCCTGATTAACGACATAGGTGTCAGGCGATAAAATGAAATTCACTTGTGCACCTTCTTCGTTTTGCAAAGATACCATTTTTACGCATCCTTTCCCGTAATCTCCTGACTCTAGGTCGTGTATCGCTGTTACTGTTCCTTGAAATCCGTTAAATTGTATCATTTTTTAAATCCCCCTATATTATAAGAATAATGTATTCTATGCTACAAATAACCGATTGTTTAACAGAGCGCAGCCTTGAAATCGTCCATTAGTCATTTTACTTATCTTTACGAAAGTTATATGCTAGCATAGTTTTTAAGGTCATTGGGGCTTTATGGAGTATGGAATTTCTCGGGATGATTCTAATCATTTTATGAATCAAAATGGAAAACAATTAAATCAAGGGGGATTTTAACATGGCAGAAGATCGTTATCAAAAAGGGATAGATAAAATCCAGGAGCTGACACAAGCAGACGATGAAAACCCAACTGGCTTTATGGACATAGGTGAAGCATTTAAAGATATCGCTCCGGACTTAAGCAAATATGTTGTTGAGTTTGCTTTTGGAGACATTTACGCACGTCCGGGACTGGATAACAAGCAAAAAGTACTTACTACGATCACAGCCCTTGTGGCTCAAGGTAAACCGCAGATTGGCATGCATGTGAAAACTGGACTTTCCGTAGGCTTGACACCGAAAGAGATTGTCGGTTGCATCATGCACCTCATTCCGTATACCGGATTTCCGAGCGTACTCAATGCGTTAAAAGTTGCTAAGGAAGTGTTTGCAGAAGAAGGAGTATCTGTTAAAACGGCTGATAAGTAAGGTTGTTATCAAAAGTGAGTGGCTGAAATAGATAGAAAATAAAGAGCTGAATTGAGACAGTTTACATTATAATGGCTTCAATCATCTGTATTTTTGGTGGTTGGAGCTATTTTGTTTTGTTATGCATTTTTTTAATCCGATCTTAAATTGTTTAATTACAAGCTTCCTTAACTTACGGGAGGTCTTTTTTTCATCAAGTGTATGTACATATTCGGGGGAAGGTAGGTTTTGGAAAATAATTACGAATGAAGTTTTCTGGTCCAAAAAACTATTTCTTATTAGTTAACGTTGAGTTAACCTTGTGTCTTTATAATGTAGGGAGCTGATTAGAGCATTAAAAAGGAGGATGCAAGATAATGAAGCGATATGCAATGAAGCTGTTGATGATAGGTGTTTTAGGAGTATTACTCATGGGATGCGGAAAATTCACTATTGACGGGGAAGACGGGGAAAAGACAACGATTGATGTTGGAGATTTAAAAGATGGCAAAGTCAACGTTGATGTAGAAGGAACAGATGGCGAAGAAGGCGGTATGAGCATTGAATCTGATGAAGAAGGAAATATGACGATGAAAATGGATACAGATGACGGACAGTTCGAATCAAAGTCAGGAGAAGGTACGGAAATCCCCGAAGGCTTTCCAACGGATTTTCCGATTCCCGATAGTGCTGCATTACAAATGGCGTCTACAATAACGGAGGATGATATAACTTCCTATTCGGTTCAATTTACATTTAAAGAGGATTCTGAAAGTGTATATAATGCGGTAAAAGACTATGCTGAAAGTAAAGGTTTGGAGATCAATTTGGAAAATATAACGGAAATGGATGGTAGCAAGCGTTATATGCTAGGTGCAGGAGACTCAGGATCCGACGAACCGGAATACTTTTCATTCAATATAGGTACTCTTGAAGAGAAAAGTGCCTCGATCACTTATGGTTTACCTTCGAAGTAAAGGCATAAAAAAAGATTGTGATTCTGCAATGAGCTTATTACTGTAGCAATTCTCATTATAAGAAACCACTGTTTCTCCTTATGAAATAATAAGAAAGTGCATCCAGTCTGTTTTGTAGAAGTGTTCATTATTTTTTAAAGTATTGAGGAACAAGAGAGAGGGGAACCAACTTGAAAAAGGTAATTGTATGTCTGTTTTTTGCATGGCTTTTAGCGGCATGTGGTCAAAATGAATCGACGGACGGTACAGAAGGAATTAAGGCTGAGCCAGAGGAAGAAGCAGTGGTTGCACTTGAAGAAGATAATGAGTCAGGAGAAAAAGAGGATACGGGGGAAGCAGAAGAATCAGATGCAAATGAAGAGTCAGAAGCAGCAGTTGCGCCTGACGTACAGGATGACAGTGAAGTTGATGCTGCACATATTTTACAAAAGTCATTTGAAGCGATGTCTGAACTGACAAGTGTTCATATGAACGCAAGTATGGATATCCATGAAAAAATCGATGATAGAGAAGTGATTGAGGAAAAAACGATAGATATGACGATGCTTCTGCAAGAACCGTATTCAAAGCATTTTGCCCTCGAAATTCAAAGTAATAGTAATGAGCCAATTATATCGGAAGTTTATGAGTTGCCAGATTCTCATTATATTCATTCATCCGTTCACGATGTAGCTTGGGGTACGATTCCCAATCCGAATGGGTCCCAGCAACCTTCACCTTTTGTCGTTGAAGCAACTCTTGATAATCATTTAGCGTTTAGTTCGAATTTTGAAGTGTCGGAGGATGGGAACGAATACGTGCTTACTTTTTCAGGAGCTTATGATCAGTTTATGACATCTGTATACGGTGGAGCAGTCGAGATGTTGCAAAAAATAGGCAAAGAATTTCCGATGGAACTGGAAGATGTGATCAATTCCTATAAGATCACCATTGATAAAGACACGTTTTATGTAAAATATTATAATATCCATTACGAAGGGCAAGTATCAGACGGTGACTTAGGATATTTCGTTGGAATCGATGGCGCTGTGACAGTAGATGAATATAATGAACATAATGAAATTATTGTACCCCAAGAAGTTCTTGATGAAGCAGTCACTATGGTTGATAATGCAGGAAATCCGTTGATAGGGGAGTAGGTATTCAAACCATTTGCCACCCCACACCGATAATCCAACAACATTAAAAATTTTAATTTTTTATGAACCCTCTCATGTTTTATTCGCACAACAGTATGGGAATAGACGAATAAAACATGTAGGAGGGTTTTAAAGATGTCTGAAGCGAAATTACCTGAAAGTACGGCGTCATTTTGGCATCAGACGCAAGAGGTGCCAAATTTCCCTAAACTTGACCAAAATCTTGGCGTCGATGTTGCCATCATAGGTGGAGGCATCGCTGGTATTATGACTGCTTATGAATTAGCGAAAACGAATAAACGCGTTGCTTTAGTGGAGGCACGTGAATTGTTGCATGGAACGACCGGGTTTACGACAGCAAAATTAAGCGCACAGCATAACCTTATCTATGATGAATTGATTCGAAGACACGGTAAAGAAAAAGCACATTTATATTATCAAGCTAATATGCAAGGTATTAATATCATTAAGGAAATGGCCGAGAAACATAACATTGATTGTGACTTGCGTAAACAAGATGCTTACGTGTACACACAATCCAAAAAGCAAGCAGAATATGTAAAAAAAGAAGCGGAAGCATATAAACAATTATCGATTGATGGCAAGTTCACGACAGATATGCCGGTTAATATGGACATAGAAGCTGCAGTTGTGATGCATGAACAATATGAATTTCATCCGGTTGCTTTTTTAGCTGGAATTGTTGAGCAACTGGACAAAATGAACGTAAAAATTTATGAGCAAACAGCTGTTACCGAAGTAGATGACGGCAACCCCGTAACAGTGAAAACAGCCTCAGGCCATACAATTCAGTGCGGCCAAGCTATTTGTGCTTCTCATTATCCAGCACATGATCCTGACAATTTTTATGCGAAAAATACGAAACCGGAAATTTCTTTTGCCTTAGCATGTGAAGGAGAAAAGGACTTTCCGGATGGCATGTATATCAATTGTGATGATCCAAAGCGAACGTTTCGTACGATGCGATCAAACGGTAAGGAATTTATGCTTGTCGGCGGGGAAAGTCACCCGGTTGGAGACGGGAGTTCTGACATTGAACGGTATCAAACATTATTAAAAGTTGCCGAGGAGACTTTTCACACACAAAAAGTAGTTGCCCATTGGTCTTCCCATGATATGATAACAAAAGATCGCATGCCGATGATTGGGCGAATTCATCCAGAGGAAGAAAATGTCCTTGTAGCAACAGGCTTTAGTAAGTGGGGACTAGCCAATGCAGCGATTGGTGCGCAACTTCTAACAGATTTCGTAATGAAAAGAGAAAATCCATATGCAGAATTGTTTCATCCTCATCGAGATATACCGGATGCCAAAGAGCTGCAACAGACAGAAAGCGCTGAGAGCAACCATGGAAATTCTGTGCATACAAAAGAAATAGAAAAACTCAAAAATGGAGAAGGGACGATCATTGAAAAAGATGATGAAGAAAAATTTGGTGTCTTTAAAGACAATGAGGGAAAACTCCATTACTTGAATATAAGTTGCACTCATTTGGGGTGTGACGTCAATTGGAATGACGGAGATAAAACTTGGGACTGTCCTTGCCATGGATCCCGTTTTCATGCCACAGGAGAAGTTGTTGCAGGCCCTGCTACCGAACCGCTTGAAAAATTCTCGGAAAATGAAAAGTAAAGACGAAAAAACGAGGTTTGCCCAACCGGCAGGCCTCGTTTTAAAATTTTAAAATCACACATAGAAACAAACGTTCTTGTGTGATATACTTTAAGCAGTGTGATAAGGCTTTCATGGGTGGTGGCTCGCTTTCTTTCCTTTTTTAAAGGAAGGGAGGTGATGCCTGATGACAGTATTTGAGTCAATGATTGTAATGCTCACTTTTGGAGCAGTCGTCGTGGCTATTCTGTCAGAAAAGAGAAAATAACCACCCTTGAGCCTGACTAGCAATAGAGTGGTTATTTCTAATTCGTTTGCGAGTCGCCCCTTTGAAGGGCTATCACACGCCAGACCGTTCCATGTAACTGCATGGGCGGTCTTTTATTATCGTATGGTTTTCTACTTAGAGTATACCTTATTTCATATATAAAATAAACACTTTAGCATGCTAATTTTAATGGAAAACGAGCTGAGTAAATACTATCAAGTGCTTTTCTGTCAAAATAAAACCATTTATATTAAGATAGGGAAGGTGATAACGATTTATTGAGTTGGAGGTTAGAGAAGCCTGTGAGTGACAGAAATAAAGGAATTATTTTATTGTTATTGTCGGCATTTGGGTTTTCTCTTATGGCAGCGTTTGTGAAGCTATCAGGAGATGTGCCTACCGTGCAAAAAACATTATTCCGTAATGCTGTTTCGATGGTCATTGCGTTTGGGTTTGTTAAATATTTTAAAGAGCGTCTGTTTGGCAAGAAGGAAAACCAAAAGTTTTTATTGCTGCGCTCTGCACTTGGTGCAGTTGGAATCCTTTTAAATTTTTATGCTATTGATCACCTCGTTCTTTCGGATGCGGATATGCTTAACAAAATGAGCCCGTTTTTAACGATGATTTTTGCAGCTCTCTTTCTGAAAGAGCATGTAAGACGATTTCAAGTTATTGCAATTGTGATCGCTTTTATCGGTACCTTTTTTATTATAAAGCCTGCTTTCAACGTGGAAGTTGTTCCGTATTTACTCGGATTTCTATCTGCCTTTTTTGCTGCAGGTGCCTATACAGTCCTGCGAGTGCTCGGAAATAAAGAACAATTTTATACGGTTGTTTTTTATTTTTCTTTTTTTACGACGATGGGTCTGCTACCGTTTGTCGTGCTTTTTTATGAACCGATGACTTTAAAGCAATGGATTTACCTCTTAGCTGCAGGGGTGTTTGCAACAGTAGGACAATTTGGTATAACAGTTGCTTATAAATACGCTCCTGCTAAAGAGATATCGATCTTTTTCTATTCCACTGTTGTATATTCTGCACTAATCAGTATCGTACTGTTCGGACAGATTCCAGATATGTGGAGCATTATTGGCTATATTGCTATATTCGGCGCATCTTTCTATGTGTTTTTGAAAAACAATCAAGGGGATAAAAAGCTTGCAAAAATGAAGTGAAATTTTCACCCAGGTTTTTAAAATGGAGAAGAAAGCAGATATTTGAAATCATATTTGAATGGAACGATGATTTTAAGCATGAAGAATAGAGTATATATCAAAAATATATTACCTTAAAATTAATGAACAGTATCACAATTACTATAAAGGCCATTTCAACCGTATGTAATCTATCATGTTTTTGGTTGATACGGCCTTTTTTTGTAATACTACTTCCAATAATTATTTGCGGCGGCAACCGTTTGATAATGGATGGCAATTACTTGAGAAGCCATGGTAAGGCTGTCTGCATCATCCGCATAAACCGGTCTGAGTTTTTCACGTGTTTCTGCTGAGGTTTGTGTATATGCCACACCCTTTCTTGCAAGTGTAATAGCCAACTCAAAACCTTCTTGTGGTGTGTCTGTCTGCAAGCTTGTAAGCCAATCAGCCACTGATCTCATCTCCTTCTTTTCTTCAATATAAATGCTTTACAAATCAATTTCAACTGATAAATCCTATATTTATGAATTTTTAGTAAAGTAATATTATTGCTTCATTGTAAAATGAAATGCAACAGCTGAATAAATAGAAAGCCATCGTGAAACCACGTATAGTTAAAGTTGACTAAGACCATAAACATACGGAGGTAATTCACGATGACTCACTCTCATTCTAACACGGAAAAACGATGCTATACACATTTAACTGAAATTGAAAGAGGACAAATAGCTGCGTACTCGGAACAAGGGCTTTCTTTAAGGGATATCGCAAATAAAATCGGGCGAGATCATAGTACCATATCACGTGAACTAAAACGAGGTACAGTTGAGCAACTTGATACCAATCGCCAACCTTACAAGAAATACTTCCCAGATGCCGGTGTGCGAGTATACGAGGGAAATCGAAAGAACTGTGGTGCTCCCACCATCTTGATGGCTTCCTGGGATTTCATTTCATACGCAGAAGAAAAAATACTGAAAGACGATTGGTCACCTGATGTTGTTGTTGGTCATGCAAAAAAGGAAAATAAATTCAATTCCATACCTTGCACTAAAACGCTATATAACTGGATTGATAACGGTGATTTAAAAGTGAAAAATATAGATTTGGTTTTGAAACTACGAAGAAATACAAAGTCTTCAAAATCAAGGAATAATAAGAAAATCCTTGGTACCAGCATCGAAGAAAGACCCAAATCAATTGAAGCTCGTGAGGAATTTGGTCATTGGGAAATCGATACCGTTCTTGGTCACAAATCTAAAGATCAAGCACTCCTAACGCTTGTAGAAAGAAAGACGCGCATGGCCATTGTCCAACGCATATCAAGTAAGAGTGCGCCAGCATGCTATACAAGGTATATTTCAGGAATATCCAGATGTTCAACAAATTTTTAAAAGCATAACAGCTGATAACGGGGCCGAATTTAGTGAACTTAGCGAGCAAGGAGGAGTAAAGGAAATAGATGTTTATTTTGCGCATCCATATGCATCTTGGGAAAGAGGGACGAATGAACGCCATAATGGACTGCTCAGACGCTTTATAAAGAAAGGGCAACCGATTCATGCATACTCCGACCAGCACATTACAGAAGTCACCAATTGGATGAACACATTCCCCCGGAAAATATTAAACTACGAGACCCCGGAGGAAAATTTCGCGCAATTTGTTGATTGTGTGGCCTAGGCCACACAATCAACAAATAGACATACAAATCTTATATAGTGGTTTCACATAAAGTGTTGCATTTAATATTGCAATTTAGGAAGTAATATTATTCATTATGATAATAAGAGAAGTTATAATTTTTACCTTTAAAGGTCTACTTCTTTTTTGCTTATGAAAATACTCCCCTTAAAATAAACAGATTTTTATTTTTTAATCTGTCTACTTTAAGGGGAGCATATTAAGCAATTTTCAGTTCTGTTTTGCGATCCGTCCCTTGAAAGACTAGCTGACCATCCATGTATAGCATAGTGGTATACCTAATTTTAGTTTTATCATTTTATTATTAATCGAAGAGGGCTAGGGTAAAATCTTACTATACAGCTAATTTTCATGGGTTGTCCATCCCGTTCTAACAGATATTACTTTGTAAAATACAGGAGAAAGTAGGTGAACGAAATGCGTTTATGGCATGAATTGCTTATTCCTAAATTGCCGAGGCAGCAGTTACTAGGGCAGCACCGGGAATGTTGTGCACTGCGCGGCCACGGATGGAATAAAAAACATGCAACTGTTAATTATGTGTTTCAGCATTCGCCTTATAAATTGTATCAGTATCATATGAAGGTGATAAATGAAATGAAAAATCGCGGTTATCGCAACGATCCTTTATGGGAAGATCCGGCATATCGCGGCAAAATTTGTCCTATGTACAAAAAAGATGAAATTTTTGAAGAAGATAGGCGTTTTCCGATCTATCCGGAGCATGATGATGCTTATATGGAAGAATGCTTAAGCAACCTAGCATCAAAAGGAATTCATTTGCATTTGTAGAATTTTACTTTACTGGGGATAAAAAGATTGTATAGGTGGAAATTAATAGAAACAAATGTTCGTGTGTGGTACACTAGAAATAGTGTAATAAGGCTTTCATGGGTGGTGGCTCGCTTTCTTTCCTTTTTCATTTCAAGGAAAGGAGGTGATGCTTGATGACAGTATTTGGTGCGTGCAGGCAATTGCACTTATTTTAATGGGTGGAAATCCCATCTGATAAATCTGGCTGAGAAATCAGTAGCGAGTCTTGGAGCATTAGGAGCAATTCTAATGTTTAAGCGTAGACAGTTAGGTATTAGGCTTGAATGTGATTGAGCCTCTTAATGTCAATCGGAAAGGCTGACCAATTCGAATAGTGGGAAAGCAACATTATTTCAAACGCCTATCAGCAAGGATGAAATAACTTTTCAGGGGTCTAAGAGCCAAGCATGATACACAATGAATAAGTGGAAACCTGCGAGACCCACTAGGCTCTCTATTTTTTTTTTAGAGTATGATATACAACCGATACAAAGGAAGGACATCAAATGGCCCAGTGGGAGTCGGATAACCTCATAGTATTGATGATACTAGGTAATTCTAGAGGAGAAAAGGAGGTTACATAACATTGACCTATTTACAGGAAACACATACTGTACACAGGGGCAGGGGATATGTGGGAACGCAATTAAATAGGATAGCTAATAAATCAGCTCAAAACAAGAATCAAGCCTTTACATCTCTATATCACTTACTGAATGAAGAAATGCTCAAACGATGTTTTGCAGAAGTGGACAGATATAAGGCGTATGGCATTGACAGAGTTACCAAAGATGAATACGAAACGAACTTAAATGAAAATATCGAAATCTTAGTGGAAAAATTGAAAACAAACCAATATAAACCACAACCAGCTAAACGCACGTATATTCCGAAGGGAAATAGAGACTTTAGACCATTAGGAATACCATGTTTTGAAGATAAGTTGGTTCAACTAGGGTTAAGTAAAATCTTGGAAGCCATTTATGAGCCGAACTTTCTTGATAGCTCATATGGGTTTAGACCCAAACGTAGCTGTCATCATGCACTCAGGAAGCTAAATACGGTTATACGCTATAAACCTATAAATCACATTGTAGATGCAGATATAAAAGGGTTCTTCAATAACGTAGACCACAACTGGGTCATAGAATTTATAAAACATAGAATAAAAGACCCAAACATAATCAAGCTTATCAAGAAGATGCTAAATGCCGGAATCATAGAGGACGATAAATTTGTATTCACTACAAAAGGAATGCCACAGGGATCGATAGTGTCCCCAATACTTTCTAATATATATCTACACTATGTACTAGATTTATGGTTTGAATATCGAGTGAAGCATGTAAGTGATGGCGCATGCGAAATTATAAGATATGCCGATGATTTTGTGTGCTGTTTTAAATATCAAGGAGACAGTAGAAGATTTCTCAAAAGCCTAAAAGAAAGAATGAATAAATTCGGCCTAGAACTTGCGGAGAATAAAACAAAAACAATTGCATTTGGGAAATATGCCAATGAAAAGTTACCACACAGGAGAAATAAACCAGAAACTTTTGATTTCCTAGGCTTCACACACTATTGTAAAATAGCACGAAATGGGTATTTTACAGTAGAGGTCAAAACAAGCGCCAAGAAATACAAGGATAAACTAAAAGGATTGAAAATGTGGTTTAAGAAAGCGGTATATGTGGCTGATACAAAAGTACTAATCGATAAGCTAAATCGTATATTGCGAGGTTACTACAACTATTACTGTGTCGCTGGTAACTCCAAAATGGTTGCAAGGTTCAGAGAAGACGTTATCCAATTGATGTTCAAATGGCTAAACAGGAGAAGTCAAAGAAGAAGCTACACATGGGGAAACTTTAATAAAGTGCTAAAGAAACACCCCATAATAAGACCAAGGGTAATGACTACTTTTCGAGATGACTTATTATGTGAATAATGGTATGAGGAGCATGCATCGTGAGGTGTATGTTTACTCGACAGTCAATGATTATAATGCTCACTTTTGGAGCACTTATCGTTGCCGTATTGTCAGAAAAAAGAAAATAACCACCCTTGTGCCTGTCAAGCGAATAGGGTAGTTATTTTCAACTCTATTTTGCGAGTCGCCCCTTTGAAGGGCTATTACACGATAGACCATCCATTTACAGCATGGGTGGTCTTTTATTATATTATGAATTTCTAATGTTAGTATACCTTATTTTTATGAAATAATAAACTGAAAAGCCTATTTACCCTGCTAAAAAATAGAAGTACAAATCCCGGCCCTTTTTCTCTGGATCTTTCATGAGTTTATACCCGTGTTTCACAACTTCTTCAGGCACATTTTTAACTGAAGCTGGGCAGTCTGCTACAACTTGTAAAATGTCCCCTTTTTCCATATCTTCAAATGATTCTAAAGTATAAATATGTCGGTGTTATCCGTCATCTCCTATTCGACTTACAAAAATATCCTGAAATAAAAATGTCTACGAATGCATAAGATGATTTATAAAACTTTTATAAAACATATTTTAATAATGTATAAGTCCTATTAAATAGACTTATAGCATATAAGTAAATTACAAGGAGGTTTTATATTGAAACAAATAAAAATATCTTTAGCTCAGGAAACACCAAAGTTAGGAGATAAGTCATTTAATCTTAACTTAATGAAAAAGGGTTTTCTAAAGGCAAAAGAAGAGCAATCACAGATTGTTGTCTTCCCAGAGCTGTTTTTAACTGGTTATTCTGTGGGGGATGAAGTGGAAAATTTGGCGGAGAGGATAGATGGGCCAAGCATTAATGCAATCAAACAATACTGCAAAAACAATTCGATATATACAGTATTCGGATTTGCTGAAAAGGGAGATGATAATCAATATTATATTTCATCAGCTATTATAAATTCATTTGGAGAGCTTTTGGGCGTATACAGAAAAACACATTTATTTCACGATGAAAAAAAGTACTTTGTTGCTGGTTCTCAATTTAAAGTTATCAATACTTCATTAGGTAAAATTGGTCTTATGATTTGTTTTGACGTGGAATTTCCTGAAATAGCAAGAGCACTTAAATTGATGGAAGCAGATTTAATTATCATAATCAATGCGAATATGGATCCTTATGAAGAATTTCATTATATATATGCTAAATCAAGGGCAATGGAAAATGAAATTCCAGTAGTCATTTGTAACCGATTAGGTATAGAAAATGATTTGAAATTTTGTGGTGATAGCATGGTTATTGATGCGTTAGGTAATGAAGTGCTTAATATGAGGAAATTTAGCGGGGTTAAAACGGTCGAGCTTGACATATCTAAAAGTGGCGACCCCAAACTCAGTTACGTTATAAACAGGCAAAATAACTTGTATTCCATATTATCTGAATGATAATAAAATCACTTAAAAAGCAGGTATATAAGGAGGATAAAATTATGTCAAAAAGCATGCCGAAACAGCAAGCAACAACCGTTTTCACAAGAAATGCAACTGGTTTAGTTAGAGATGCTTCAGGATTTGACTCTGCATTTTATAATTTACTTTGGTCTTCCATACCTCTTGCTACTATTTTTATTTTAAGTTATGGGTATGCATATTACGTTGGGGCAAATCTTTATTTGACCACCCTGTTATGTGGAATACTTTGTTTACCGACAGCGTTTTTATACGCAATGATGAGTAGTGCAATGCCGCGTTCAGGAGCTGACTATGTTTGGGGTTCAAGAAGTGTACACCCATTGTTTGGTTTTATGAGTAATTGGAATTTTGTTGTTTGGATGCTATTTTTTATAGGACTTTATAGTACCTATCTTGCGGAATTTGGTTTATCTACATTGTTCAGAGTGTTAGCAGCATTTACAGGTTCACCTAACATTCTAGCATTGGCAGAATACAGTGTACAACCTTTAGGAATTTTTATTATAGGGATCACGCTCGTACTGCTTTCCGGTGCAATGTTTATTTTTGGAACTGGCTTAAAAACATTTATGCGGATTCAACGTTGGGGGTTTGCGCTATACCTAATAGGGGCAATAATATTGCCGATCATTGTTATATTCATTATGAGTCGTGGCTTTCCAGAAGCCTTTAATAGTTACATGAGTGCTTTAAACATTGATAACGCTTACGATAAGGTTATTGAATCTGGTGCATTTGTTGTTCCTGAGGTGACGAGCACAAAACAAACTATTCTAGCAATGACTCTTCCGTTATTCATTTTCGGTAATATATTTCAGTCAGCATACTTCTCAGGGGAAATAAAAAGGGGAAAGGGAATACACACGTGGGCCATGCCTGGTGCTCTTGGAATATCAGTTGTTATTGTACTTCTTCTAATATTTGCCTATGAAAAAAGTATAGGGAAACTATTTTTAGGCTCTGCAACACTAGCACCGGTTAATGATGTCGGGTATTCATTTATGCCTACGTATGTTGAAATGGCAGCTATAAGTTCCGGCAATATGTTAATCGCTATCATTATCGCATTAGGACTAGTTGTCCAGTTTGCCTTATGGGTTCCACAAACAATTATATCTGTAAGTAGAAGTTTGTTTGCTTGGTCCTTTGATGGTCTCGTTTCTCGAAAGGTTAGTAGTGTTAATGAAAAGACAAGAAGTCCAGTTGTAGCAGTATCGATTATCGGAATTTTATCGTGTTTTAGTGTAGCATTATCAGCCTTTGTCCCAGGTTTGACTTTGTTAACAGGTTTACTCGGAGTAACTATGGTATTAGTATTTGTATCGATAGCAGGAATTTTCTTCCCATATAAACAACCGGATACGTGGAAAGGATCTGCCTTTAACGGAAAGGTTTTTGGATTCCCGACTATTTCTGTAGTTGGCGCATTAAGCTTAATTGCTATGCTGTTCATTGTAGGGGTTCTATTAATGGATCCTAATTCAGGTACTAGTTGGATCACTGATCGAAAAATGGTTTATATCGTATTAATTATATACTTAGGTTCTATTCCATTTTATTTTATATCGAAATGGATTCAACGCTCTAAAGGAGTAGATATTTCTCTTTCCTATAAAGAAATTCCGCCTGAGTGATTTAAGTATAATATTTCTATATAGAGGGGGAAGGGCATGTTATTTTTCAAAAAAAGAAAAAAGGGATTTAAGATATTTTATGCTGGGGATGTTCATGGGTCGGAAAGGTGTTTTATGAAATTTATTAATGCAGCAAAATTTTATGATGCCCAAGCCCTGGTTTTAGGTGGGGATCTAACCGGAAAAGCAGTAATTCCAATTGTTTCAAACGGAAGTACATGGAGCGCAAGTTTTCTTAATAAAGATCATGAATTGCATACAGAGTCCGAAGTGGAGCAATTAGAAAAAACGATACGGTTTAATGGATTTTATCCATATCGCACAACACAAGATGAAGTAGAACAGATAAACAATGATGAAATATTGAAAAAGCAAGTCTTTGATAAATTGATGAAAGACAGTGTAACAAGATGGATGGAAATTGCTAAAGAAAGATTAGAACCTATTGGGATCGATTTATATGCAATTGGTGGAAATGATGATGAATGGTATATTGATGACGTTTTTATAGAATCCGAATTTGTCACTTACATTGAAAACAAAGTGGCAGACATTGGGCCGTGTCAGATAATTGGCAGTAGTTATGCAAATGAAACGCCATTTAATAGTCCCCGTGAATTATCGGAAGAAAAACTTTATGAACGGTTAAGCACATTGGCTAAAACTCTCGATAATGACCGCCCGTCAATATTTAATTTTCATGTACCGCCATATAATTCTTCGCTGGATATTGCAGCGGAACTTAAAGGTGATCTTTCGATGGTGTTTAATGGGGGAGCACCAAATATGGTTCCTGTTGGGAGCAAGGCAGTAAGACAAGTTATCGAGGAATTTCAGCCGATATTATCTCTTCATGGTCATATACATGAATCTAAAGGTTCTACCACAATAGGAAAAACCATATGTATAAATCCAGGAAGTCGGTATGGAGAAGGAGTTTTGGATGGTGCTTTAATTACGGTTAGTGAGGATGGGGTTCTAGCACATCAACTCGTTACTGGATAGTTCATAGTTAGTATTTCTATAAATTGGCAAGTCAGATAAAAACAGATAAATAGTGAGGTGAAGTAGTGATTAAAAAAGATATTAGAGAGGAAGCTGAACGAATTATTGACTTGGCAGAAAAAAATAACTTGCCTTTAAAACTATTGGGAGGTTTAGCGATTTATTTAAAATGCCCATCCGCTGCTCAATCTCCGTTTAAAAGAGAGTATAGCGATATAGACGTTATCGGATACAGCAAGTCATCTAGTTCTATTCAAACGTTATTTATGGATGCTGGATATATAGGTGATCATGAATTTAATACAATGTATGGTCACGAAAGATTATTCTTTTGGGACGAAGAAAATCATAGGCAAGTAGATGTTTTTTTAGATAAAATGAAGCTTTGTCATACGATTGATCTTAGAGAAAGACTTGAAACAGAAGCTTATACACTTTCGCTTTCTGATTTGATCCTAACAAAACTTCAAATTATAGAAGTAAATAAAAAAGATATTACAGATGCACTTGCCGTATTTAAAGATCATGAAGTTGGGGATAATGACGAAGAAATAAACATATCTTATATTTCATCAATACTTTCTAAAGATTGGGGTTTTTGGAGGACGATTACAGGTAATTTAGAAAAACTTAAATATCATGCTAAGGAAATGAATCTACAAAATGAAGTTGTTGATCGTATAAATATACTTAATAAAGCAATCGAGAAAGAGCCTAAGTCTTTTAAGTGGAAACTACGTAGCTATGTAGGTGAAAGAGTAAGGTGGTACGAGCTGCCAGCTGAAGAAGAGCACGGTTAATAAAGTAATAGAATATTGTTCATATAATCTATTATAAATAAATAGGCTCTCTTAAAACGAAGATTCTAATAAAATTATTTAATACAGGGAGGATATATTAAATGTCAAATGATGTTTGGAATTCAGTATTACACGCTGGAATTGCTACATTTATGAAAAGACCTATTATGGAACCTAAGAGAGAATTAATTGAAAAAAATAATGTGAAAGCTGGTATTATAGGTGTACCGTTTGACGGAACTACAATTACTAGAACCGGTTCTACAATGGGTCCACGGAAATTTAGAGATGTATCATCCAGTTTAATCCCTTATCATTTTGATTATGATGTTGATATCAATGATGTTTTTAATGTTCATGACTTTGGAGATGTGAATGTAAAAATTGGAGATGCTTTTACAACTATCGAACGAAGTAAAGAGGATATATTGGAAATACTACATGGTGGTGCTATCCCAATCACTATTGGAGGGGATCACGCAATAACCATTGGCGGAACAAGAGCAGTAGAGAAGTTCAATCCTTCGGGTAAATATGGATTTATATTATTTGACGCCCACCTTGATACAGCAGAGGATGTAGGGGGAGATAAATGGAATCACTGTTGTCCTGTGCCAAGAACGATGGAATTAAGCTGTTTTGACCCTAAGAACGCTGTAATTATTGGACCGCATGGCGCAATGAATCCTAAAGCGGAATACGAATATGTAAAGAAAAACAATATTTCTTTACACACAATGAGGGATATATACTCTAAAGGGATTGAAGAAGTAATGAAAGAGGCTATTGAAGTTGCAACAGATGGAACAGATGGAGTTTATATTTCGTTTGATATGGATTCTTTAGAAGCTTCGCAAACGCCGGGCACATGTGCACCAACACCTGGTGGAATCCAAACAAGGGAAATGATTCTTGCTATTGACATGTTAGGGAAATTAGATGTTGTTGGCTTTGATGTGGTGGAAATCGCACCTCCGTATGATCATAGCGATATTACAGCGATTACTGCAGCAAGATTTGTAGCTGATATGTTAGGATCATTAGCAAGGTACCAGAAATAAATTGCAGTTGAGCAAAGGACACAAGTACTGGTTTTCACCGTGATTATAGCAAAATCTATAGTCAAGAGTTGCAACAAAATAATAAAAATGGCTATACCACAATGTTTCCTGCTGTGGTATAGCCGTTTTTTTAAAAAGATAAGAATGTATATAATTTTGTGCATAGCTGTCTAGCTTAAGCGCCCAGAAACTAGGCGACTTCCTGCAGCGCCTTGCGATAAAGAAGACTTGCCGATTGGCTTAGACAGAGGCTTAGTCGCCCTTATGCCCTTGGGTGAAAGTCATCATCGATTCGCGGTGCTCATCGTGATTCCTTTATCTTAGTTGCTTCAGTCCAGTCGCTACGTTTCTAGGCAGGGCGCTTGCGCTTTTCTTTGTTCAGCCTATTTACCCGGCTAAAAAATAGAAGTACAAATCACGACCCTTTTTCTCCGGATCTTTCATGAGTTTATACCCGTGTTTCACAACTTCTTCAGGCACATTTTTAAATGAAGCTGGGCAGTCTGCTACAACTTGTAAAATTTCCCCTTTTTCCATATCTTCTAATGCTTCCAACGTATAAATGACAGGATATGGGCAAGATTCGCCTCTAACATCCAATGATAAATTAATGTCCATAATTATGCTCCTTTCTTAAATCCAACGCCAAATCGGTAATTTTTTTGCCAATAGTTGGCGATTAAGTACCATGCTGCCAGCATGATTAATGTGATGATAAGTGCGTAAGCAGGCTTCATCGTTGTAAGCAAGTTGATCGTTGAACCGCTTTTGACAAAAATGTTATATACAGCCATGTGATCCCATGCATAGGCTAAAAAGGTAGCCCCGATAACATTTCCAGCGAACACAGGCAGAAATACGATTTGCCCTTCCATCATTCGGTACATCATTCCTGTTTCACAACTGCCGGCTAATACAATTCCAAGTCCGAATAAAATTCCGCCAATCAATGTACTTGGTGCCGTAATTTTTGTGATCGGTTCTAAACCGTAGTACATAATAACGATAAACGTTAAGACGGTACTTATTGCCATTCCAACACCAATTGCTTTTGCCATTGTCGCTCTACCGCTCACCCATAAATCGCGAAATGCTGACGTGAAACAGATTTGTCCTCTCTCGATCAAGATACCAAAGGCGCATCCGAATAGTGCTGCTACACCTAGCATTGGCTTTCCGGTAAAGAAAAAGTAAAAGACAAGGCCTAAGTAAACGACTGCAATAATTCCGCCAATGTATGGCTGAATAACTCGTGCTTCGGCGGATGGCTGGGTCACATTGCCTCTTTTTAGCAGCGGTTTCCCTTTCCACCATTTCATGTTAATAATTTTGAAACCGAAATAAGTACCGATCGCTGTAGCGACCATAAAAATCCACGCATGAAAAGAAAATTGGGGAACTCCAGTGAAAAACGCTGCTAAGTTACACCCTAGTGCGAGTCTCGCACCGAACCCGGCAATAACTCCGCCGATAAGTGCTTGGAAATATCGTCTTTTTTGATTCGGTTTTCGGATTTTGAAATTATTTCCTAATAGGACCATGATGAAGGCGCCAATAAACATCCCCCAAATAATCCAGCCGTCCGTTCGCGACAGAGTTGTTCCATCCATATTGATCATATTAAAATAATCCCAATCAGATATATCTATGCCCAGACCCGACAGAATATGCCCCCCGAATCTAGTAAACTCTCCGGTAACTGCCCACACGCTATTTGTTATCCCAAAGTAGATTGCACTTAATACACCGGCAATGCCAATAGCGATATAAGGGCTCCAATATTCGTTAATCAATTTATCTATGAAATTTTTCAATTCTAAAAAACCCCTAACCCAAAAGTCTGCTTAAACGTTACATCATTAATTATAACAGAATCGACGGAAAGAAAAAGTATTTTCTATGATGTCAAGAAGACTATTGCCCCTTGTATTTAGTGAAAATAACTGATTTTTGTCAAGTGTAGAAAGCTAGAATAATAACTTTGTACTTAATTTTTCAGAATGCGGCCACAAGTTAGTCATAAACGGTATTTTGGTGTGTAGATAATTTGAGTTTAATCAATCCGGTATATATACTCATTGGTGAGGTGAGTTAAAAGTTGGGGAAAATGTTAGACACTATTTTATGGTTATTAGTGGCATTTACGGTCGTTCTTTTTGTCGCTATAATTATGATTGGTAGATCGTCTCACTTTAGATTTCTATCAAGCGTAGTAGATGATCATGCAATATTAGCAACTAATGTTAAACAATTCGTAAGCCACATACCGCTATAAGTTATAATGAATAAGAATCTCGCATGAATGAACTGCACCCCAAATTTTAGCTGTTAACTAACATTTGGAGGTGCAGTTTGTATATCTAGCAAATTCATGCCTGCATAAGTCTTCGTGCCAAACTGAATTTTATAATTCTACTGAGTGTCACGTTGAGGGCGGTTATTTAGACGAAGAAATTCCATTAAATGTATAACAGACGCTTCTTGCTGCCAAACATTTATAAAAAAACTGTGCTATAATATAGCAACAATTAAATAAAGCTTTATCAAGAGTCGGAGGAGAGGTTTAGCTCTATGATCCCGCACCAACCTGCTCTAGAGGCAAGGTGGTCCTGCTAAATATCGATAAGGAGGTGACCGGTTCTTTTATGAAACTTCTTATCTAGGATAGGAAGTTTTTTTGTTTTTTGATTTGTCAATTTAAGCGAGACAACATCCCTATATCAAAATCTTGACTGACATGATTCATGAAACACTCAATCGGTGTTTGATAATTCAAGGATTTCCTTGGCACGTTGTTTCTTCTGTAGGCAACAGAAGCGATATATTCCTGTGACACAGGGTTGAAATCCATTTCCTTAGGTAGCCCGTTTTTTCGCAGAAGCCCGTTGGAATGTTCATTCAATCCTCTTTGTGAAGGTGTGCCTGGATCTGCAAAGTAAATGTCGATGTCATGTTCATTGCTGATGGATTTCCAGTTAGAGAATTCCTTGCCACAATCAAAAATAATTGACTTAAATAAGTGTGGTGGCAACTGACTCATCCATTGGTTCATTGATGTTTCGATGTTGGAAGCCCGCCTTCCGGCTGGCTTTATAGCAATGATGCATTTTGTTAAACGTTCGACAAGTGTAATGACAGCACTTTTATGATGGCGTCCGACAATGGTATCACCTTCGAGATGACCAAACTCTTCTTGGTAATTTGGATGTTCATTCTCTCGATCCTGAATCGTGCGTCTGAAGGCTTGTTTACCTCTTTTTTCCTTGTGCCCATTTGGTTTGCGCTTACCTTGCATGGGTAAATCTTTTAGGTCAAACTCGCCTAATTGAAACTTTCGATAAAGTGTGCGCATGCTGCAAGAAATGGCTTTTTCATTCCGTCCGATTATAACATCAGGCGTCCAACCATTACGGACTTTATCGGTGATATAGTCCACTTCATCAGTTGTTAATTGAATGCTTTTGCGGCCACACTTAGATTTGTTTGTACGATACTGCAAGTAAATGTCTAACGCAGTTAGTCCTTTTTTAAGCTGTCTGATGACACGGTAAATTGCTTCATGGCCGCGGCCTAGCTTTTCAGCTATTTTCCGGCCTTTTAGGCCAAAGGCATGATATTCTTCTATGAATACCAGTTCTGTTTTGGTAAGATGGGTGTAGGACATGTCAGATACACTCTCCTTAACTTTGGTAGGTTACAGATTGAGTTTATCATGACATGTCCGTTTTTTGTGTCTCGCTTAATTTTACAATCTAGGTTTTAATAAATACTATTAAGGAGTGAATGGAATTGAATTCTCAAGGATGGATTAGAGGTTTGATAGCAAAAAATTATAACAATGAGAAGTTTGTGTCGTTTGTGGTAAAAGTACTTGGCATGGAATTTGAACTTTCGTCAAGTGTGACGTGGCGAGAAGACGGGCGTGCTCTAATAAAGTTAGGGTCTTATCAAGCGTTGGTTTCAAGCGTGACACTGGAAGAACTGCAGTCACACGGGGCGTACACATTGGATCGTTTTCTTCTGGAAGTGTTTGAAGAACAGGGGCTGTCTTATGCAGTTGATCGCAGTCAGTATATTCGTTATTGCATGGAGGAATTTACAGACGATGAACGCGCGTCGATTACTTGATGGAACGGGACAAGTGCCCTGTCCCGTTTAAATAGTCGTTGCCTATACCTAATAGATGTGAACTGTGTAAAAAATCATCCACTTTACATCGAAAAGCATGCTACAAAATCCAGGTGTACTTCCCTTATCCACATTTCGATCGTGTGAAATTAACTACACATTGTAGCCAGTACTTTTTGGATGTCGTAGATACTATTGTCTTTTTTAAATTGCTTTGCAAGAGCAGGGGTTTCAGCTCCAGATATCCATACTTTTAATTCAGCATCTAAATCAAAAGTTCCGGCCGTTTCTACACTGAAATGGGTAACGCTTTTGTAAGGGATAGAGTGATATTCAACCTTCTTACCAGTTAGCCCTTGTTTATCTACGGAAATGAGACGATTGTTCGTAAAGACAATTAAATCCCTGATTAATTTAAAAGCAACTTCTATTTCTTCATCGTCTATCAAAAGCTGTCCAATTTCTTTTTCAACATCTTTTTCGTTTGCTGTAGAAGCGTTTCCTAAAACGCCACTTAAAAATCCCATACGAGTTCCTCCCTTAATAAGTAATGTAAAACCATTGTACCATTTAAGATATACATTTTTATGTATATCTTTGTTTTTGTATTGTGTAGTAGTTTTTAGAACGAATATCAACATGTTAATCATACAAAAACTTCAGATTAAAAACTCTTATTTAAGGGTAAAGTGTATAAGTGTCTTTCAATATGGAAGACGTTTTTTAAGAAAGGGTGAGTACATGAAAATCTTAGTTGTAGGAGCCAATGGACAAATCGGAAAACACTTGGTTAAATCCATTCAGGGTAGCGGAGAACATGTTGCAAAAGCGATGTTACGTAAAGTGGAACAAAAAGCTTATTTTGAAGACCTCGGTGCGGAGACGGTCATTGCGAACCTTGAAGGTGAAATAGAGGATATTGCTCGAGCTGCTGAAGACGTTGATGCAGTGGTGTTTACAGCTGGTTCTGGACCGAAAACCGGGAAAGATAAGACAATCATGGTCGACCTCGATGGAGCAGTGAAAACGATTGAAGGTGCTAAAAAGGCCGGAGTCAATCGTTTTGTTATGATTAGTTCATTCGATACAAGCCGCAAAGCTATCCAAGAAGCACCAGAATCCTTTGCTCCATATGTCATCGCCAAGCATTATGCAGATGAATGGTTAAGAGCAGCAGATCTTGATTATACAATGATTCATCCGGGAATGTTGACAAATGATTCAGGAACGGGGAACGTAGATGTAGGAACGTCTGTAAAGGTGGCTAATGTTTCCCGTGAAGATATTGCCAATGTTATTTTTGAGTCACTAAAAAACGATGTAACAATCGGCAAAGAATTCAAAGTGATTAATGGTCACACACCAATTCAAGAAGCTATAAAAAGTCTATAAATAACAAGCATGGCGACGTTTGTGGTCGAGTCCACCGTCGAGCCATGCTTTCCGTTTAGTACGGTCCACTTATCAATTTGAAAATGGACTGCCATAAAAATGAAGGAGGAAAATGATGAAACAAAAACAATTAATTTTAAATAAACGTCCGAACGGTATGCCGGACGACAGCACCTTTCAGTTAAAAGAAGTGGGTATTCAAAAACCCGGAGCAAATGAAGTACTGCTAAAAACGCTCTATGTTTCTGTTGACCCATATATGCGCGGCAGAATGTCAGATAGGGACTCATACGTTGCGCCTTTTCAGGTTGGTGAACCTCTTGATGGTGGCGTAGTTTCCGTAGTCATCGATGGAGAAAGTGACCAATTGAAAAAGGGAGATATCGTACGAGGGAATTTGCCTTTTCAGGAATATCATGTAAGAAAATCTGAGGACGTGAGTAAGGTTGACACAAATGGACTCAGCCCAAGTACTGCACTGGGGGTACTCGGTATGCCGGGATTAACGGCCTATTTCGGAATGATGCATATCGGTCAGCCGAAAAAGGGTGAAACGGTCGTAGTTTCAAGCGCAGCTGGTGCGGTCGGTCAAGTCGCCGGTCAGTTGGCTAAGCAAGTCGGTGCTCGTGTTATCGGTATTGTAGGATCGGAGGAGAAAGCAAATTATATTATCAATAAGCTAGGCTATGACGATGTAGTGCAATACAAAAAAGGGGATGTACATCAACAGTTAAAAGATACATGCCCGGACGGAATCGACGTGTATTACGAAAATGTCGGTGGTGAGATTGGCGACGCCGTCTTGCCACTATTAAACACGTTTGCCCGCGTTCCTGTGTGTGGTGCAATTTCGTCCTATAATTTGAAGGAAGGAGAGAAGGACATCGGTTTACGTGTACAGCCTTTTCTGATCAAATCTCGTGTCAAGATGCAAGGGTTTTTATTCGGCGACTTCAGTAATCATTTCGGTGAAGCTTATTCATTTCTTGCTAGAAGCGTTGCTAATGGTGAGATCCAATTTGAAGAAACGATAAAGGATGGTTTTCATAACATTCCCGATGCTTTTATCGGTTTATTTACTGGGGAAAACATTGGTAAACAGTTGATTAAAGTAGCTGATCCGACATAGAAGTAAAAAATCCCGCCTATTGATGAAACATTTTAATAGGCGGGAATACTTATGAAAAATGATGAATAATAAATGATGCTATAATGGCAAATTACGTTTCCGGAAAATTAACACCGCTACAACACACGTTAAAACTCCTATTGCAGCAAGAATAATGGATGACATCCAGACATCAGCGCTATTGCTCGCTATTTTACCCGGTTCATATAGAGAAAAGACGGTAAAGTTACGAATCCAATCGATATCCGTTACAATTTTCCCCATCATGTCCATACCATAGAATAAAAAGGTTAGTCCGCCAGCCAACGCAAATGCGATTTTTTCATCGTTCAATAAGGAAGAGATTAGCAAGGAATAGCCGCCTATTGTAAAGAACAGCAAAAACCCGACAAAGTTAATTTGGAAAAATTCGTTAAACGCGATCGTACTCTCGGTATCGATTAAAAACTCCGCAGCGAGAAACCCGCCTCCAAATGTTAATACGTGAATGATGATAAGACCGCTAACCATGACGATCACTTGAGTGACAGCGATTTGAACGCGTGAAACTCGAGTGGAGAGCAAGTAAGCCATTGACCCGCGATCTACAAGCCTTGCAAGCAAGTGGACGGCGATGATGACCGAAAAAACACCTAAAATAAGTAAATAAAACAGACCGTAGTATTCCGCTGATATGAACTGTCCATAGCTGCTGAAAGATTCTAGTCCGAGTGCACGCAGCAGGGCATCCGGGAACATGTCGATCAGCCCTTCTATTTCCTCCATATTATCATCAAGCATTGGGAAAAGAGATGTCATGAGTGTGACATAGGCAGCCGAAGCAACACCAAAACCTAAAAATGTTTTCATATGGGTTTTCATCATTTGGGTATAGAGTGATAGATTCATGATTCTGTCGTCTCCTCTACGTTATAATAATCCATAAAAATTTGCTCAAGGCTTTGATCGGCTGCACTGATGTTTTTCACATGAATATGAGATAAGGTTTCGATAAAGGCATCATAATTTCCTTGAATTTCAACTTGCACAACAAAATCGTCCGTTTTTTCGACATTTAAATTGGATGCGAGAAGTTCTTTTACATCAGATTCTTTCGTTAACGTCACGTTAAAGGCTTTCCGCTGCATCGTTTGAAGTTCATGAATGTTTCTGACGGTGACTATTTTCCCTTCACGAATAATTGCGGCCCTGTCACACGTTCGTTCAATTTCGGAAAAGCTATGGGAAGACATAAGGAATGTTTTTCCTTTTTCCTTCTCTTCAAGCACAAGGTCGATGAATAGCTTTTGCATGAGCGGATCCAGCCCTGATGTTGGCTCATCGAGTATGTAAATATCCGGATCATGCATAAAGGTGGCGACGATTCCTACTTTTTGCTTCATTCCTTTGGACATTTTACGGATTGGTGTTTTCAGATTGAATTGTAATTTATCAATAAGGTCTGCTCTCCGCATTTTGCTATTAACCCCTTGCATACCTGCAAGCATATGCAGGAAATCGCTTCCAGTCATATCGTCGAGAAAAGCAATTTCGCCAGGAAGGTACCCGATATGGCGCCTGGCTTCCGCTTGTTCCTCCCACGCATCCAATCAGTTAATTGCAGCATGACCTTTTTGTGCTTTCATATACCCCATTAAATGTCGTATCGTCGTTGACTTTCCACTTCCATTGGGACCAAGAAAACCAAATACTTCGCCTTTTTCGACATGAAAAGAAACATCAAAAATACCTCGCCCATTAGAAAATTGTTGGGTCAGATTTTCTATATGAATCACTAAGTTTCACCTCTTAAATTATGAAATATATAGAACATTTCATTACATTTATTTTAATGTTAAACTTATAGAAATGGAAAGTCAATGATATAATGAAATATATAAACAGTTTTATTACATTAATTATACTCTAGGAGTAGATGACATATGAATGGATTTGAAAGAAGAACAGCGAAAATTAAACAGCGTATAAAACAAGCAACTCTTGAATTATTGATGGATATGGATCCCCGCACACTAAGAATTGCGGACGTCGTCGCACGTGCGAACGTTTCACAGGTCACTATTTACAACCACTTTGGTAGTAAAGAGAAGCTTATACGTGAATCGGTACAAAGTTGGTATATCGAAATTTTAGAAGCCACCCGAGCCTATCTGCAAGATGACACCAAAAGTTTTCAAGACAAAGTAGCTTTTATTATCTTTAACAAAAAAACCACTCTGCACCAGTTCAGCATATCCAAACTGGATACACTCATTTGGCAGGATGATGAGATGAAGAATTTCGTGGAAGAAATCTATCATAATCAAGCGCTTCCCCTTACCCTTGAATTAATTGAACAAGGCAGAAAAGAAGGTGCAATCCACCATAATTTTCCTTCGTCACTTATTATGTTTTACTTAAATTTGTTTATGGAAAAGGCAGAAGCTCTTACAGATTATGCCAAGAATTATGGTGACGAAGATGCTTTTATAGAAGATATGATGCAGTTGTTTTTTTACGGTGTTGCCGGAAAGTCATAGGGAACCGCTAAAGGTAGAGTTGCTATTATGAGGTGCTTAAAAAAGCAGGAAAAATCGCTGGAAACGACGAAGAACCTTGGGAAGAAAGACATATGAGATCCCAAGCGGGGAATGGGTGAGGGCGCATGTGCTCAGAGAGCCCTTTTAAAATGAATGCTACACCTACTCACTATGTGTCCGTAATATTATTGTTTGATTTTTGTTAAATAGTAAGCATTGATCCATGAAGCGATAGGAATGATTGGTGCAATTCCGATACCGGAACTGAAACGCACACTGTTAAGCTATTTTGTTCTAGTTCGTCCAATTTACTCATAGTATAGGGGACAGAGGGGGCTTTTAGTGTATGGGCATTTTTCATGAATTTCGCCAATTTGCGATCAAGGGAAGTGCGGTTGATATTGGGGTTGGGGTTGTTTTAGGAGCGGCATTTAGTGGATTTATTGATTCACTCGTTAAGGATATTCTTCTGCCACCGATAGGGCTTTTATATTCTAAAATAAACTTCCAGGACTTGTATATCAGCTTGACCGGTGCTACATATCCATCGTTGGACAGGGCAAAAGAAGCTGGCGCGGTAACGATAAACTATGGACTGTTTATTACGACATCTATCCGCTTCATAATTGTATTATTTGCTGTGTTCGTAGTCGTCCGACAGATCAATCGCTGGAAAAAGCCACACCAGCATCCAAGCGATTCCATGGCGAAAAAAGAATGCCCATATTGCTGTACACCAATCCCTTTACAGGCTATTATTTGCCCGAATTGTTCCTCTTCGTTAAAAAAAGAGGAGCCTCTGCATCAGTCGAGACCAAAACTGCGGATTAAATAATAATTAAAAGTCATACTTCACGCGGCGCGCATTCCACAAGCAAAATTTCCCCACTATAATCCAATAGAAGGGAAACTTTTGTAATGATTATTCCAATGTAATTGACCAATCACCAACGGCCGTAATTTCCAACAACATCGTATCTTTTTCCACTCTGGTTGTTCCTTCATATGCTTCTGATGTATTTACAGTTTTTCCGAACGAGAAAGCCAATCCAGGACGGAGCCCGTCTTTAGACATGGGATGAGAGTGAGGACGCCCAAAGCTGTCCAGTAAACAAATTGTCATCGATAAAAATGAAAAAATATTAGAAAAATGCTTGTCTTGTCACCTTTAATAAGTTATAATAAGAACAAATGTTCCTATTGGAGGTTTTCAAATGGCTAAAAGGCGTTCCCCAAGCTTTGTTCTGTCCCTGGAATTAAGAAAGGATCCGGCGCTTTTCTCCGTTATTGCCGACAACCTGGAAATCTGCCGTGTCATGTACAATACCGTCCTTGGCACATACCTTAAATTGGAAACCCAAATGAAACGTGAAAAAAATTATAAGAAATACATCCGACAGTGGAAGGCTGTATCCAAAAAACTGGGACAGGATCATAAAAATCCATCATTGATACAGGATAAAAAACATATTGAAGCGCAATTAAGTGATTTGCGGAAAAAATATCAGCTCACAGAATATGCCTCCCATCAGTGGGTGAAACCCGTTCGGCAACATTTCGGAAACAGGGTCAACGCCGCCGTTGCCCAAAAAACGGCTTCAAGGGCGTGGGTTGCCTCTCGCGAGAAGCTATTCGGCAAAGCACAACAAGTTCACTTCATTCAAAAAGGGAAGATGAAGAGTTTTGAAGGGAAAACAAATGACACCGGCTGGCGATATATCGACAGGCATATCGTATATAAAGATCTGCGTACGCCTCTGATCATCAAGAAGCATGATGCCTATGCACAGCAAGTTATAGCAGCGATCGAGGAAAAAGAGCCGTTTTCCTATACAATCCGGGATAAAGATAAAACGAAAACGATTGATGATCACACAAGGATCAAATATGTTCGTATTGTTCAAAAAGAAATTAGAGGCAAGATCCGTTATTTTGCTGATCTGGTTGTCAGTGGATACCCACCCTCAAAAGGAAAGGCCATTGGAAAGGGTAGCGTAGGTCTGGATATTGGTACATCATCCCTTGCCGTCTCTTCTTTATCTCATGTATCACTCGTTAATTTGGCGGAAGACGTTCAGCCAGTTTCCGACAAAATCAGGTTGCTGCAACGGAAAATGGACCGCTCGAAACGGGCGATGAATCCAGAAAATTTTCATGCGGATGGAACAATCAAAAGAGGAAAGAAAACATGGGTATTTTCCAAACGTTATCACATCCACCGGTCAAGCTTAAAAGCATTGCACCGCAAACAGGCGGTGATTCGAAAACAGTCCCACCAGCGATTGGCCAATGAAATACTCAGTCTCGGGAATCAATTTAATATCGAGACGATGAACTTCAAGGCATTGCACCTGCGAAAAAAGGAAACAACGATCTCCGAAAAGACGGGTAAATATATCCGCAAGAAACGTTTCGGCAAAACAATTGTCCACCGGGCACCCGCCATGTTTGTAAGCATACTGGAGGAGAAGGCCAAGCGATTGGGCGGCTCGTTAGTCAAGGTGAATACGCACCGATTTAAAGCAAGTCAATACTGCCATCAACGTCATACATATATTAAAAAGCCATTATCCGAGCGGTGGCATAGAATAGATGGAGGCAACCGGATTCAACGCGATCTATACGCTGCTTTTCTGTTGATGAATTCCAATGCTAAGGGAACTAAAGCAGACCGAAAGAAATGTCTGGCAACATTTGACTCTTTTAAACGCCTGCATGATCAGGAAATCCGACAAATTGTCAATCAGCAAAAAGTAATTTTCAACTCGGGAATACGGTTTCAACCAATCCTAACCAATTAGAATCGTTTAGGCGGTGTGATGCCACCGGGCTTGTGAGAGCCAAAAGATGCAGTCGTTAATGGCAACGGAGGTTGCTTTGGCCGTCGAACGTTCTGAAGGACATTTGTCCAGTGCCCTGAACTGCCCCAAATGCCGAGTGTATGCACATACAACTGTGGCTGCCGGTCGGGAGAAGGCAAATGGACTTTAGAACCCCACTGTGTTAGCTGTGGGAGTATCAGATTGACAGCACATGAAAATGATGAGAATAATGTGACGATTGCCTTTACAATGGGGGTGAAAGCATTAGAGAAGGGGCATAAGGTGGAAATTATGCTGCTCTCCAATGCGATACATTTAGCAGAAAAAGGCTACGCGGATAAGATTGATATTGGAGCGCCGTTTAAGCCAATAAAAGATGTATTGCCAGCTTATTTGGAGAATGGTGAAAAACTGAAAGTATGCTCTTCCTGTATGGAACATAATAACGTCTCTGAGGAAGACTTAATTAAAGGGTCCGATGTCATAGAAGCTGAATATGTTGTCGATGCGATTATGGATGCAGAAAGAACGTTGCAGTTGAATTAAAATGGATCTTTATCACCCATTAAAGGGTCCCCACTAAATGAAGTTTCACTTTATGGTGCATTTCAGCACTGTAGACATGTCTTTATCCAGTTTCTGGTGAATAGTTACTATTCGCCGGAAACTGGATTGTTTTATTTATAAATAATATTACGTATATTTATACAAATGCGTTCAATAAATCATGTAAATGTTTATCGACTTGATCATGAAAATCGGGACCTTCCGCGCCGAATAATCCAAAATGGCCGCAAATACTATTAATCATACGCAATTCACTGTTAGGTATCATTTTTTGTTCTTCTTCGCAATCTCTTGGAGGGAAAAACATATCTTCATTAATTGGCATAACAAATACTTTTGCTTTCACGCCACCAAGCGCTTTTTTTAAATCGCCATTTGTTAATCTGCTAACGTCTCCGCGTTGCCACTTCCACGCCATTGTTAGCAATGCGTTCGGATCCATCGCTTGAAATAAAGGCTGTAAAAATCCTTTTGTAAATTCCTCCAGCGACTCTACTCCAAATAATCTCCATTTTTCCTGCTTGTAAAACTCTGTACTTAATCCCATCACGGACCAAATATCCGCATGTCTCTGTAACCCCCCTGCAACTTCGGTGCTTGATGTATATTTTCCTTCGTTAAAGCCTGGGTCAGAGGTGATAGCATCCATCAAAGTTTGTGTAAAGAGAAAGTCGTGGTCTGTATTTTTGGCGGTTCCGGCAATCGGTGCGGCACGTTTTACCATATCAGGATACCTGACAGCCCATTCGTATGTTTGCTGAGCACCCATCGAGCCCCCGACTACAAGAGCTATTTCAGAGATCCCATATTTTTCTATGACCATTTGATGCTGTGCCCGTACATCATCTGAAATACGAACATGCGGAAAGTTGCTCATCGAAATGGGCTCCGGACTATTGTGTGGTGAGGAAGACAATCCATTTCCAATTTGGTTAATAATGATAATAAAATATTTTTCCGGATTCAGTGCGCGATCTTCGCCAATATAAGCTTCCAAATCTTTACTTGTTCCAGAATACCACGTAGGTATTACAATAACGTTATCTTTTCTTTCGTTTAAGTTGCCTAATGTTCGATAAGCCAACTGACAATCTGGAATTGTACCTCCCTCTTCAAGTGTGAAATTTCCTAGACTATAAAACTCATAAGGGCCGTGATTTTCTTGTGTATAAAAATCATTATGTATCATTTGTTATCTCCTACCTTTCTATTTCTAGTATTAAGTACTTGTACTTATATCTATATTATATGAATATTTGGAATAGAACAAATGAAATTTTGAGATTTTATAGTTATACACTAGCGTTGCATAAATGTATTTTAATTATTCGGTAAATTATTTATTTCTCTATAAGACAAAAAAGATAACAACCTAATAAAGGTGGCACTGTCCATTTGGTAAAATTATACATTTAATACTTGGG
>NZ_JBPYCR010000016.1:0-74389 GCF_051846915.1 Virgibacillus sp. W0181 | reverse complement strand
TTATAAAATCACTTGAGGAAGAATTTGCCGAGATTAAAAGAGAAATTGATATACCAAATTTAAATCCTGATGATTTTGCAAAGCTTAAAGTGGAGGAAGAAAAATTAATAAAGTCTATTGATCAAGTTACTAAACAAGAAGAAAGCAAGGGCGAAATTGAAACTCAAATTCGAGCCGCCTTAGATGAAAGAAACCAACTTTTACTTAAAGAATTTCATGTTTATAAAGATGAGATTGAAAAGATAAATTCAAATCAAAACGCACTAGAGTTAAGTATTAATTTTTCTTCCTCCACTTTAAGCTTTGCAAAATCATCAGGATTTAAATTTGGTATATCAATTTCTCTTTTAATCTCGGCAAATTCTTCCTCAAGTGATTTTATAATTAGTCGGATCTCTTCTAAATATTCTTTAACTAGTTTGGAACTGGAACCAATCTTTACTATAATTTTCTCAATTTCTTTTTTGATATTAATTATAGTAGAAACTTCTTGCGATAACTTTATAAATAGCTCTGGTACTTCCTTAGATTCAAGATCATTTAGTTCATTAAGCTCCCTAAGATTACTAGAATTCAATAATTCCTCTGCATTAACTTTGAATTTATTAATTAATTCATATACGTTTTTTATGTTTCTTTCATCTTTCTGGAAATTAACCTGTTTAGAAAGTTTTGTAGATAAACCCTTCTCTTCAAATATCTTTATCTTATGCTTTATATCCGTTAAGTTTCTCCTTAGATCAGGTAAAGTATCAACTTGATCGTTTACATTGAATAATTGATTGATTCCATTGTTTAATTGATCGTTTATTCTTGTTAGATCTTGTTGAAAAGACTTTGTCTTCTTTCCGACTAATTTATTTAATAAATCTAGTTCAAAGCCATTATCCATGTAAGATAAATCTTTTTGTCCAAAATATAAAGGGGTTTGAAGAATAGAATTTATTGTAACTCCAATTTCCATATCGTTTTCATCAAGAATATGGGGAGCTTCTCCCAATATCCTTTTTATTTTATAATTTTTTTTGTAATTATCTTGAAGTTCAATTATTACCTGTCCACCTGATTCTAGGAGATTTTTTACTACATCTGATTTATAATTTTCATCAGTTGTTGATGGTGACATATCTAAAGTATATCTGATGGCTTCTATAATACTTGACTTACCACTACCTCGAATTCCGATTAAACTATTTAATTCCGGTGATAGATTTATTTTTTGTTTGCTCATTTTCCCACCGATAAATTCAACGGATTTTATGTATCCATGATTGTACTCCTTTTCAGACAAAGAAGTCCGATTTCGATAATCTTTAAATGCAAGTACGACCGAATCGAAATTCCCATCTCCAATCTTAATATAAGATTTATTTCCTTTACCTATTTGGTCAATAGATTTACAATCTGAACCCTCAATATAAGGAAGTTTATATCCCATCCACTCTTCAAGTTGCTTCATTTTATCTCTAGTTCGCCCTTTTTGAAAGCCAAGAACTTTATTTTTAAACCAACTATTATTGCTTATTGATTCTATAAGCCCCCCCTTACACTCTTCAAGAAAACCACTTTTTTGTTCAATATGAGCCATTAGAATGAAGTAATCTTTATTATATGAATCTAAACACTCAATTGTTCCTGCCAAGTCTTTATTACACTGAGTGTTTTCATGTTCTCTATTATCAATACCTTTAAAAACCTCATCAAGAAATTGATGAATCGTTTCGCTTTTGCCTTTAATCCAATCTTCTTCTTTAAAAACAATTAAACAATGAATTCCATTGGCTCCTTCTTTAACAGATAACTCCACCGCCGGAAGTAGCGTTATATTTTCTTTTTTTGCTTTTCTCCTTAAGCCTCTGTATTCGCCTAAATCAAATTTATTATGATTAGTAATTACTCCTAATTTAATATTTTCCTGTTTTAACTTTTCTACGTAATCGCTAATAAAACGATCTTCTTCTCCAGTATATGAAAATTCTTTATCCGCTTTCGTATGAAGATGAAAGTCTGCTCTAATCCATTCTGCACCTGACTTAAACATAATTATCCCCCCCAAAGAAAATTAAATATATGATGATAATTAGTATTACTATAATCGAAACATTCTCTATATTTCCACCAAATAGATATCACTCATAAAATATAAGTGATATCTATTTATATATGAATTTTATGTCATTTTCTTTATATTACTTTTAATATATTCTACCTCTGATGGAGTAAGTTTATATTTTTTATATAATTGTTCATCAATTTCTACAATGGAATTGTCCCAACTAATATCAGAATTACTAGTAAAATCTTGCATAGGAATAAAGCGGTACGTTTTTGTCGTAGCGTCTTGGCTTCCTTTTGCTAAACTGTGAAGAAACCTAGAGAACTTAGTCTGTAAATACTTTCCTAGTGCTTCTATTTCTTGCTGTCCTAATTCTTCTTCTGCGCCTATTACCATATATGATTCGGTACAAATTGTACCAGGCTCTCCAATTCGAATATTAAAGTTGTCATCCGACAGTTCTGTTCCAATATTATTAGCGCGTGGCGTAAATAACTTCCATTGGTCAATCCATTCAGGACGAATTTCTACAATATCTCTTTCTACATAACCCTTTTTCCATCCTCGTGCATAACAGATAATAGGTTTTTTTAAATTATCTGGTGTACTGTTATATCTTTCATCGTCTATAAAATACCCTCTAAAACCAAATGGTCTTAATGGTGAAACTAATTCAGATACTGTACAAGCATTCATATAATCATTAGCATATATTTTCTCTAAAACTTTTATCCCGATATTATCCCTTAAAAGTATATCAATACCATCAATTGCTAATGGTCTTTCTAAATCACTAATCTTCTTTCCATTTTTATATGATGCAAATCTAATATTACTATCATTATAATCACTTGCCCATAAAAAGAAATTCACGCCCCCCCTAATATTTGTATTAGGGAAAATATCTTCCGGTGTCAGCCAATCATGAATTTCCTTTAAATGAAGATCATTTAACATCTCATTTCTAAAACTATCTAAACCTCTCCCTCCTGCAAACCAACGACTAGGTGTGATATAAGTAATATATTGTGGCTTTAAACTTTTAGCCGCTTGAATAAAATGATGGTAAATTGGACGCGCACTTGATTGTGCTCCACCATCTTCTTCTTGATATGGTGGATTACCTATTATTACATCAAACTTCAAAGTATCATCTCCATATAATTTGTAAATTTCCTTAATAGCTTCTGCTTGAGATACTAATTTCATCGTATCAAATTCAATTAAATTTTTTGACGATATATCAACTAAGTTCCCAAAAATAAATTCTTTCGATATATTATAAATAATATTACTCGGCGTACAAGCATACACCTGATTTTCCAAAATCCATTTAATTCTTTCTTGTTCGTTAGGGATTTCATACTTTAGACCTTCGTTTAGCTTCTTTACAATCTCTGTAATATATAGTCCACTTTTTACATACAAGTCAGCAAATTTCTTTGTTTTATCTTTAAATATATTTGGATTTTCCTTTTCAAGTGCATCAACCATCATTTTAACAACTTGTCTAGGTGTAAATATCTGATTCGTCTTTTGAGGCGGGATATAATCAAAAATATCTTCTTCTAAACTTTCATCGAAATAATTAGCTAAACGTTCTTTCGTATCTAAAAACTCACGGATACTTGCATTAAACACAACTTCATTAAATAATCCTGGTATCGACTTCTCGCTTCCACTATCATCTACGTATTCAAAACCATCACGTAATTTTTTAAATTCATCAATTGTAATACTCGTTAAATCTTCAAACGTTGCTTCATCAATGTTTTCATCAAAATTAGATAATGTTGTTTCATCATCACCATATGCCATTAAAAAAGCTGGAATCGTACGTGCAAATCCACGTAAATGATCACGTACATCATCTTCCGTTGTTTTCTTTTTCTTTTCCTCTACCTTTTCAATTTGTTCTTCTACAACCGTATGAATCGTTTCTTCTACCTCATTATTTATTTCTTCCGTAAAAGCCGTTTCTATTTCTTTCTTTTTCTCCTCATATTGTTCTGTTACAATCTTCAATGCTTCCTCATTGTTTTCCTGTTCAGCGTCTTCCTTTTTCTGTTCATACTCTCTTTCTACTTCCTTTACCTGGTTCGTCATTGCTAAATGTTTATCAGTGATCATATCTTCCAATGTCGTATGAACTGTTTTTGTTATATCTTCTGTTTGTCCTTTATTTAACTTGAAATTATCTTTCAACTTATCAAAACCATTCGCAAATGATTTCGTTATATCTCCAGCTAAAGTCTTGATTGACTCTTTCTGTTTTTCTTCAGCTTCATCAATTGACTTAGCCACCTCTTCTACCACATCGATAGGTGCGTATATCTTATCACCAAATATATCCTTTGATGTACCGACGACAACCTCTTTTGGTATGTCAACTTCTCCTTCTTCATCTAAATGCGTATCTGGCACTTCCACTTCACGAGGCTTCTCCAACCTTTTGTTTTTCTCCGGTGGTATTTTATCCAATATTTCTTTAAATGGTGAATCCCCCGAGAAAATACCTGCTATGTTAGCGAAAAGCAAGTTACTCATAAAACCTCTCTTCACCACTTCTCTAGATGTAATACGTGTCGGGATTGTAAGTACTTCAGAGGCATTTATTTCATGCATCGAACCGTCTTCATCTTCAGCAATAACAGGGAAGAAGTTTAGTAACTTTTTAATCTTACTTTTTCTTTCACTGCTTGTTTTTGAACTACCACCCGTTAAATTATTTGCAAACTCATCATATAAGCGCAACGTTCTATCAGGAGAGAAATCAAATATATAGGCATTTTCTTTGCGATATAATTTCCCTTTCTGCTCAAATTCATAAGGGTTTTGTGATCTAAATGCTGCCTGAAAGTATAAACTAGGTGATTCAATATTATTTAACATAAATACCGCTGTCCATTCAGGTATAGTTACACCTGTTGTCAATTGTCCTACAGAAAGTGTAATTGTTTTATCATGTTTTTGTATTGCTTCACGAACTTTATCAAAACTTTTTATATTCTTTTTCACATCTAATGCTTCTGCTTCTAAATCGTCTTGAATACTAACTCCATCTCCTGCCGCAAGCACTACCTCATACTCTTTAAATCTTGGATGACTTTTTAATAACTTCTCCAATGCTTTCGCTGCTTTTACCCGTGGAAGTAACCAAAATGTATGATTTAATTCATTTCGATATTGATTTTCAGAAAAAGGGAACTTCCCTGATGACAAATTATCTAAAAACCTTATGACACTGTCCTCATATTCAAATTGGCCATTTTCTTTTACACGGAAGAATTCATTTAAATCAAATGCATAATCTATGTTTGTTTCGTTTTCAATTTGCAAACCTGCCGTTACTTCATCTTCTATCATTTTACTCATTTGATATGTAAATAAATTTAATGTAGGTAGATTTTCATATGGGTTACTTCCAATAGTTGGATCCCAGTCTTCTTTAGCTTCCTGTTCATCTACGTAAGACCAATTAAATATTTGTTCTTCATGAAATTTATTATTCGCTAATGCTTTAAATGGTGTTCCTGACAAATGCAATGTAAACTTTCTTTTAATTTGACTGAATGCCCTATCTGTCTTCTTCGTGTCAATTCCCTCATGTGCTTCGTCAATTACTAAGACATCCCAGTCTAAACCAGCGACCCACTCTAACTTTTCATGTCTACCTCCAGCAAATTTTGCTCCTTTTAAATCTTGTAAAGATATAAATGTAATTTGTGATGGATTCGTTGTTGTATCAAGATATTCCCTGTATTGTGGTCGTGTCATTGCTTTACCACTTATAGCCTCCGTTTCGGAAACAAATTTCATATGCGGTTCTTGCCATGCAATAAACTTTTTAAAGTCATCGAACCATGAGTTAGCAATTGCTGGACGATTAGTAACGATTAATACGTTTTTTGTCTTTAAATTTCGGATAAAATCATATGTAGTTAATGTTTTTCCAAAACGTGGCTTTGCATTCCATAAGAATTCTTTTTCTTTGTGATCACTATGATAATATTCAAGCGTCTTTTCTACAGCTTGTTGCTGTTCATTTCGCAATACATAATCAAATTTATCATCAGTAATTTGTATTTCTTCATAGTCACGATTAATAAATTTGTCTGTTAATTCTTCAGCTTTCTCTAACATTCCATTAAAATAAAACCATTCATCCGCTCGGCTGTTGAAATCTTTTCTTTCAATCCCATTCAATAGTAAAAAGCGATGAAACTCTTTATCACGAAACCATCTTCCATCTGATTTCCTAGCTAGTTTTTCAAACAATATATCCGGATTTAATCCCGCTGTACCAACTTGTTCAAAAACTCTTGTAGCGGCATCTCTTGTTGTATCTCCTATTTTGACATAGCCATCATGAGTAGGAATTTCAGGCAAAGTATAACCGTAGATTTTATATTCGATTTCTTCAAAAGGCTTGATGATTGTCTTATCCATTAGACTTCCTCCATTTCCTCTTTGTAAACGTCGATTATTTTAACTGGTATATATTGCATTTCTTTTTCATCTTCTTGTGTCTCTAATTCTTCATCTAAAAAGCTAAAGATATCTATTTGCTCTGGTTCATTTTTGGGCTGTCGCAAAGCTTTACCATTTTCTTTTTGTGTATTTTCATATATTTCATCAAGTGTATATTCTGTTCTTTGAACTTTTATGTTTTTAGTCGTTTTTCTTAAATTAATAGGCTTCCAATCACTGAAAACTAATGAAGCACCGTCTACTGCTTTACGAGTTAAAAAGTTACCGTTTCCAATATTTAATGAAATAATTTTTTTAGCACTCTCTAATACTTTTTGCTTCATATCTCCATTGTGATACTCAATTTGTTCTTTATAATGATCATAATATTTTTGGAACATATTCATCACGCATGTTTGAGCATTATCTTCTAATAATTCAATTCCATACAGTGTGGTTAGAGCTAGTAAAGAGTAATTTTCATATTGAACTAAATCGTTATTATACTTCCCTGATACAATTTTTAGTTTCCGCTCAAGTATTGCAACTAAAAAAGCACCTTCGCCAGCAGCTGGCTCTAAAAATGTTGTCGTAAGATTTTCACAAGCTTCTTTTATTTCTGGTATATCTAGCATTTTATTTACTATTCTTTTAGGAGTAAATACTTCCCCATGTTTTTGGACACGGGTTTTACATTTAATTATTTCTTCTGTCAAATCATGCTTCCTCCTTTCTTTATATTAATTTCATCTAATATTGTTATCTATTTAATATGAACACAATTATTCATTGAATATACACCTCTATTCTACCATAAAGCACTTAGTAACATGATTCTTCAGTAATGACGCAATATACACTATATCTTTTTACTTCTTATATTGCTTTTTAGGTTTTACATTCGAGCATGTAGATTCTTGAAGATAAAAAGGGAATTGTTTCTCCCTTTTAAATATAACCTCTTACTTTCAGGCTAGTAAAACTGTTATCATTATTTATTACTAAATGATTAAGCACTTCAATGCCTAGTAACTTTCCAGCTTCGACTAATCTCTTTGTAACGTTAATATCTCCATCGATGGTGCTATGTCACCACCTGGGTGCTGATGCGCAAAAATGATGGATGCTGAATTATTAAGTATTGCAGATTTAAACACCTCGCGTGGATGTACAATCTAGGAATTCAACGAACCAACATGACAACGATGGACCACGACAACATTGTTTTTCGTATTTAAACACATAACAAAAAAACTTCACGACCATCACGACCAATAAAGCGAGACGTTATCTTTGCTCCGTCTTCTGGACTACGAATGATATAATCAGTGACTTCTTCCGCCTCTCTGATAATTTATTCAATGCGTGCTATCTCTAAAGTGGCTTCCATTTAGATCAACCTCTCTATCAAATTTTGACCTTTTTGGTCACCATAGAGAGAATCTTCACATCGATTAGTGTCAATTGGTGTAAGTAGCGAAGCTATCAACTGATTCGTATATGTATTGGATAAGCCCAATAAATTACCTTGAATCATTATAATAAGGTTGGCAAACCCAGTCAGTGAAGAGCAGTACATGTTTATTTTGTGAAATAAATGAGGTATTCTATGTATAGAAAGTCATATGATAATAAAAGACCGCCCATGCTGGTACATGGAACGGTCTAGTGTGTAAAAGCCCTAAGGGGACAGCTCACCTTATTTAGGTCAGAAAAGTAACCAACCAAAATGCGGCTAGGCATTCATCGGGTGGTTATTTTTTTGTTCTGACGGTATTGCCACAGTTAATGTTGCAAAAACAATCATTAGAACCAATGATTTAAATACCGTCATGTTATCTACCCTCTTTCTCAAAAAGGGGTGAACTACCTCCCATGAAAGCCCTAATACACTAATAGTAATTATAATAAACAATTAAACAACATCTCCAGGTTCAAGGTAGCCTAAAGAATAATCACTTGTATCATGTCAAAATAAGGCGTCACTGCATAGGCCCCCAATTTCTGATTGGAACTTATTTCCTTCCGAAGATATGTTTGACACGCTATAAGAAAGGATGCTTTTTCTTTAAATTATTTGTATGCTACTTGTATGTTACGTGTATGCTACGTGTGAATTTTCCCCTGTTTTTAAAGCACCGTATATACAGTAAAATCCCCCAACCATAGGTGGTTGAGGGATTTGCAAGTGTTGATTTATTAACGTTTTGAGAACTGTGGTGCACGACGAGCTGAACGAAGACCGTACTTCTTACGCTCTGTCATACGGGAGTCACGCGTCAAGTAACCTTCACGCTTTAATGTTGTACGGTAGTCCGGATCTGCTTCCAATAGTGCACGAGCAATACCGTGACGGATTGCACCTGCTTGGCCTGTAAATCCTCCTCCGTGAACATTAACCAATATGTCATACGTGCCTTCTGTTTCAGTTGCAACGAGTGGTTGCTTTAAAATTAGGCGTTGTGTCGCATATGGGAAGTATTCTTCTGCATCACGTTTGTTAATAAGCACTTTGCCCGTTCCCGGTACTAAGCGCACACGTGCAGTTGATCTTTTACGACGACCTGTGCCATAATATTGTACTTGTTCCAATGGTGTAACCTCCTTTTATTATCCGCGAAGTTTGTATACTTCTGGTTTTTGTGCTTGGTTTTTATGTTCCGAACCTTTATAAACGTGTAATTTTTTCAGCATTTGACGACCTAAAGGCCCTTTTGGCAGCATGCCTTTAATCGTAATCTCTATCATTTTTTCAGAGTAGTTCTTACGCATTTCCGCCGCATTACGTTCTTTCAATCCACCTGGATAGCCAGAGTGACGATAATACTTTTTATCTTGTAATTTATTACCTGTTAATTCAATTTTTTCAGCATTAACGATAATCACATGGTCTCCTGTATCTGCATGTGGTGTGTACGTTGGTTTATGCTTACCGCGAAGAATGGAAGCTACTTCGCTCGCTAAACGTCCAAGTCGTTCACCTTCTGCATCCACAACGAGCCATTTGCGTTCAATATTATTTTCATTCGCCATGAATGTTGTGCGCATGATCTGTTTCCCTCCAAATTTCAATCATTTTCGTTCACTATTTCTATATTTCAACACAATTAGTTCCGGGGCTAATTATGTGGTATACAAATAAATTGCCATAGAATATAATATACCAAACTAGGGCATTTTGTCAAGAATTTAGATGTGAATTCTTCACTTCCTTAGACTTCTGTTATTCTTCATTCAATCATCGTCACCATATGCGACATCATATAAATACAACCCTTGTGCAGGTACGGTTTTTCCAGCAAGTCTGCGGTCCTTTTTATCGAGCAAATTTTTGACCTCTCCCGGTGGTATTTTCCCTTGTCCGATAGCAAGAATGACACCGACGATGATCCGTACCATATGATACAAAAATCCGTCCCCTCTTAGAATGAACTCAATCGTATTGCCTCTACGTTCGCATGACACTTCATAAAGTGTCCTTACCTTACTCCCTCTAATGGTTGCTTTGGCGGAAGAGAAAGTAGTAAAGTCATGTGTTCCGACAAAATAAGTGCATGCTTGCTTCATCAATTCGATATCTAGTTTATAAGGGAAGTGATATACATAATTCCGCTTAAAAACATTCTTTTCCGGTACTTGATCAATCAGGTAGCGATATTCTTTCTCCTTCGCATCATAACGAGCATGAAAGGAATCTTCTACTTTCTTTACCCCCCGCACATGAATATCAGCTGGCAATAGCGTATTAAGTGCCCGCTGCCAACTCCAGGACGGCATCTGGATAGGAGATATGAAATGGATGACTTGACCTTCCGCGTGGACGCCAGTGTCGGTTCTTCCGGACGATTGTATCCGTATCGGTTCCCCTTTATGGATTTTTGCCAATGCTTGTTCGATTTTCCCCTGAATGGTTCGCTTTCCCGGTTGGATTTGAAAGCCTGAAAAGTTCGTCCCATCATAACTTATTACACATTTCAGCTTTTCCACGTCGCTCATCCTTTTCAATACCACTATCCTAAATAGAGATTACTTAAAGACCTGGAAAAGTCGCTTCTAGAGGTTGTTCAAAAAGTCACCAAATTATTAGCAGCGAATCTCTTCGTTGGCTTGTTTCTCCGCCGCTCATGTATCTATATACATACATTCCGCTCCTTGGAAAAGAAGAAGACTTTTCCTGCGTGCGATGCGGACTCAGGGAAGTTTCCTTATGCTCGAAACTGCGCCGCTTCGACCTTCTTGCTTCTAATTCGGCTCTTTTTGAACACACACTTCTACAACTTTTCGTCCGTATTTTAATAACTTCTAGTATAAAACAATCCTGCACTAACTAGGATAAAAATGATGTAAATAATAATATCTCTTTTTTCCATTTGCAGTGCGCGTAATTTCGTTCGCCCTTCACCGCCTTGATACCCTCGTGATTCCATGGCCATCGCCAACTCCTCGGCTCGTTTAAAAGCACTGACAAACAGCGGGACGAGCAAGGGGACAACTGCTTTGGCGCGCTCTTTAATCGGCCCGGTTTTAAAATCGACGCCGCGGGATGCTTGTGCTTTTGATATTTTTTCCGTCTCCTGCATTAATGTTGGAATAAAGCGCAAGGAGATCGACATCATTAACGCAAGCTCATGGACAGGAAACTTCACCTTTTTCAGCGGATGAAGCAAATATTCAATTGCATCAGTAATTTCAATTGGTGTCGTCGTTAACGTAAGTAAAGACGTCATTAAAATGAGCAAGAAAAAACGCATAGAAATGGCAATCCCCTGGATAATACCACCGGAATAGATTTCAAAGACGCCTATTTCATAAACGACATTTCCTTCTTTTGTTACAATTAAATGCAATATAAATGTAAAAATAATAATAAACCAAACTGGGGTTAACCCTTTAATAATAAAACGCAACTGTATACGGGTGATCAAAATACTTATTAAAACAAAGGCTGCTAAAATGCTGTAACTGATAAACGTATTTGCAAAAAAGACGAATAACACAAAGAAAAAGATAATAATAATCTTAGTTCTTGGATCAAGTCGATGAACGATAGATTCACCAGGCACATATTGCCCGATAACGATAGAATTACTCATGTTGACTCAGCTCCTTTTAACGTATGCTGAATCGATTCGGCGATTTCTTTGATCGATTGCCCGGTAAAAGGGATTTTCGTATGAAATTTCTGTTCAAACTTGGACAAGAAATGCACGACTTCAGGGACATCCAGTTGTACCTGATTTAATGCTTCCTGCTGTACGAAGATTTCTTCGGGCTTTCCTTCCATATATTTCGTGCCTTTGTTTAAAATAATGACATGGTCGGCATATTTTACCGCATCTTCCATACTATGTGTGACGAGCATGGTCGTTAATTCCTGTTCCTTATGCAACTGATAAAACATATCCATGATTTCCGTCTGTCCACGTGGATCGAGTCCGGCAGTAGGCTCATCCAGCACAAGTACCTTTGGCTTCATCGCTAGCACACCGGCAATTGCTACCCGTCGCATCTGTCCTCCACTCAGTTCAAAGGGAGAACGCTGCAGAAGTTCTTCGGCGATACCGACTTGTGGAATAATTTCCTTTATGCGTTTGTCGATTTCATTTGTCGAAGTACCAAAGTTCGCCGGGCCAAATGCAATATCTTTCTCTATCGTTTCTTCAAACAGTTGATGTTCAGGATATTGAAAGACAACACCGACTTGACTGCGCAGTTCTTTAATATTTTTTAGTTTCTTTGTATTTGTTAGGTGGTAACCGCCAATGGTTACTTCACCCTTCGTCGGAATGACCAACCCGTTAAGGTGCTGAATCATTGTTGACTTACCGGAGCCGGTATGGCCGATGACCGCAACAAATGAGCCTGAAGGAATGTGGAAGGATAAATTCTCCAGCGCTTTATGTTCAAAAGGCGTATTCGGTTGGTACGTATAACCTACATCTTTGAATGTGATATCCATAAGTCCTCCAACAATTCCTCATGATTTAACGGCTCATTTGTAATTGTTACTCCAGCTTGTTTTAATTCATCTGCCAGAATAGCGACAAATGGCACGTCAAGCCCCATTTTCATTAACGCTTCTTTTTTCGGGAATATGGCTCTTGGTGTACCTTCGTCCCATATTTCGCCTTTATTTAACACAATGATACGTTCTGCCTGAACAACTTCATGCAAATCATGTGTAATCGTGATTAACGATAACGCATGCTCTCTACGAACATCTGTCACGGTTTTCATAATTTCCATTCTTCCCTGTGGATCTAGCATAGCCGTTGCTTCATCTAGTATAAGCACTTGTGGAGATACAGCCAACACACCGGCAATTGCAACACGTTGCTTCTGTCCGCCGGATAAGCGGTGCGGTTCGGTTAAACGATACTCCTCCATCGCAACAGCTGCCAATGAATCATCAATCCGCTTCACCATGTCTTCTCGTGGGAATCCGCGATTTTCCATCCCAAATGCCACATCATCCTGCACGGTAGCGCCGACAAACTGGTTGTCCGGGTTTTGAAAA
The DNA here is from genome assembly GCF_051846915.1 of Virgibacillus sp. W0181. Taxonomy (NCBI): domain Bacteria; kingdom Bacillati; phylum Bacillota; class Bacilli; order Caryophanales; family Bacillaceae; genus Virgibacillus; species Virgibacillus sp. W0181. The sequence goes on along the minus strand of NZ_JBPYCR010000016.1, from coordinate 61,346 downwards.
ACCATGCCGACTTCCTTGCGAACATCCCATATCGTGTCCTTATTTAGCGTTTGACCATTTATAATTATTTCCCCTTCTTGCGGGAATAATAATCCATTCATTAACTTAGCGATCGTGGATTTACCGGATCCATTATGCCCGATAATAGCTACCCACTCGTTTTCATAAATCGTAAAAGAGCAATTTCTTAAAGCCCAAGGCCCTTCTTCTCCGTATCGAAACGATACATTTCTAAACTCGATTAATTTTTTCTCCATTGCTAAACCTCCCCTAAAGCTCTACCAGCCTCGGGTAATTCCTATTGGTTCCTAAAAAAAGAGAGCCCATACATATCTATCGCTGTACGAAACCTGCCGTAATACTCTAGCTAGGATTTCTAGATTATAAATACTACCTTACTTAGTATACACTAGAATAGTGCGGTTCTAAATACTCGAGAACAATTAAAATTTGCCAGGCCGATTCCCTTGTTTTTATCCCTAAGTAAGAAAAGCGCAAGCGCCCTGGTCAGCCCCGACAAGCTTAAGCAAGAAATCGTAGTGGCGGTTTCTGCCACGAAGAGTTATTGCTTAAGACCTCGAGGGGCTGGGCGCTTAAGCTAGACAGCTATGCACAAAATTTTATGCTTTCTGACCTAGCAAAAAAGGGCCTGGATTCACCTCATGGAAGAGATGCAGTCCTGCCCTTGAATTCGTAAAAGGTCCATTAAACTAGTTCAATGATAGCCATTGGAGCACCGTCACCACGACGAGCACCTAATTTAAGAACACGTGTATATCCACCTTGTCGATCCTCATAGCGCGCTGCAATGTCATCGAAAAGTTTCTGAATAACACTCTCGTCTTCATTTGCTTCTTGGTTATATAAAAATGATGCCGCTTGACGGCGTGCATGCAAATCTCCACGTTTCCCAAGTGTAATCATTTTTTCCACTACAGACTTAAGCTCTTTTGCTTTAGCTTCTGTCGTTTCAACCCGCTCATGAATAATTAAATCAGAAGCAAGATTGCGAAGTAGTGCCATCCGATTTTCTGTTGTTCGACCTAGCTTTCTAGCCACGAATAATCCCTCCCTTTCTAGTAACATGGGCATTCTCAAAGGTTCTATCAGAAGAAACTTTTGTTTATATTCCGATTAAGCTTTCATCACGAGAATGATGAGAAAACTTGGCTTATATCGCCGGGTCTAGATGGCAAAAGTGTGCATTGTATATGCAGTAATCCCATCTAACCTTTCTTATCCACTACAATAAGCAAGCCCTTCGTAGCCCTTATACGTTTTAAAACCGTTATTTTAAGGTGCAAAATGGATAGTTTGCATGAAATCGAAATGGATCATTAGGCAGGTCAATTGAATTGCTGCCCGAAAAGAACAACATGAACGATCATTACATCGTGCAAAAAATGCCAATCGCTGTCCCGATAAAGATCCGTTTACTAATTAATCATCGTTTCGTAGGCCCAAATCCAAATCAGCAAGCTTTAACTTTACTTCATCAAGTGATTTACGACCAAGGTTGCGAACCTTCATCATGTCTTCTTCTGATTTAGCTGCCAATTCCTGAACGGTGTTAATGCCCGCTCGCTTCAGACAGTTATATGAGCGTACGGATAGATCCAATTCTTCGATGGTCATTTCCATTACTTTTTCTTTCTGGTCTTCTTCTTTTTCAACCATAATTTCGGCATTTTGCGCTTCATCTGTTAAACTGACAAATATATTCAAGTGCTCCATAAATACTTTAGCACCTAAAGATATAGCTTCCTCTGGTCGAATACTGCCGTTTGTCGAAACATCCAACGTTAATTTGTCATAGTTAGATATTTGACCGATTCGTGTATTCTCTACTTGATACGTTACACGAGTTACAGGAGTAAAAATCGAATCCGTCGGAATTACGCCGATTGGTTGGCTGTCATGATTGTTCTCTTCTGCAGGGCGATAGCCGCGACCACGTTCCGCATTTATTTTCATATATAAATTACCCGTGCTGTTTAATGTTGCAATGTGCAAATCCGGGTTCAATACTTCTACATCACTGTCATAAGTTAAATCTGCAGCCGTAACTACTCCTTCTCCCTGCACATCAAGTTCTAGTGTCTTCTCTTCATCCGAATAGATTTTAAGTGCAAGCTTTTTCAGATTCAGCACGATGGTTGTTACATCTTCAGCAACTCCATCGATGGTTGAAAATTCATGCAATGCACCATCTATTTGAACGGATGTCACAGCAGCTCCCGGGAGTGAGGATAATAGGATACGACGCAAGGAGTTTCCTAGTGTGGTACCATATCCACGTTCAAGCGGTTCTACTACAAACTTTCCAAATGTAGCATCGTCGCTTATTTCAACCGTTTCAATTTTTGGTTTTTCAAATTCGATCATTCCGTAAAGCCCTCCTTTAAAACTTTAACGTCGAAATCCCGATTAAAGCAACACTTATATAACCGAAATTCCCCAGTCAGGCAAGTATTCTATCTTCCACTTTGCACTGAACTGCTTTTCGTACTTTTTTGTCTCACATAGCTGTATATAAAGGTTTACCTGGAAAAGCCTTTGTTATTGCTTGCATGGTCAAGAATAGCAATTTGTTTGCTTTTCACCAGACATAGCTATTAAGGAATAGCTATGCAACTGTACAGTCGATACACTTCTACTATCATAACCATTATAGACAGGTTGACAAAATCTATACGGTATAATTATACTCGACGTCTTTTTGGCGGGCGACAACCATTATGAGGAACCGGCGTTACATCACGAATTGCAGTAACTTCCAATCCGGCAGCCTGAAGTGAGCGAATGGCAGCTTCACGGCCTGCACCAGGACCTTTTACCGTTACTTCCAAAGTCTTCATGCCTGTTTCTAAGGCAGATTTAGCAGCAGTTTCCGCAGCTATTTGTGCAGCAAACGGAGTAGACTTTCGTGATCCTTTAAAGCCAAGCGCACCTGCTGAACTCCAGCCAACTGCATTTCCTTGGGTATCTGTTATCGTTACGATAGTATTGTTGAACGTTGAATGAATATGCGCTATACCAGCGTCAAATGTCTTTTTCACTCGACGTTTACGTGTTTGCGTTTTACGAGCCATTTAATACGAACCTCCTTTATAGCTTATTTCTTACCTGAAACATTTCGACGTGGACCCTTTCGAGTACGTGAATTGTTTTTTGTTTTTTGTCCGCGAACCGGTAGACCGCGACGGTGACGTATTCCGCGATAAGAGCCGATTTCCGTCAGGCGTTTAATATTTAAGGAAACTTCACGACGAAGGTCCCCTTCAATTGTATACTCATCTATTGCTTTACGAATTTTGCCCAGTTCATCTTCCGTAAGATCACGTACACGTGTATCTTCAGAAACACCAGATGCCTGCAAAACTTCTTTCGCATTAGATTTCCCGATTCCATAAATGGATGTTAAAGCAATAACGATTCGTTTATCACGTGGGAGATCAATTCCTGCTATACGTGCCATAAGTTACATACACCTCCTATTCTTGTTACCCTTGTTTTTGTTTATGCTTCGGATTTTCACAAATCACCATTACTTTGCCTTTACGCTTAATGACTTTGCATTTTTCACAGATTGGTTTTACAGATGCTCTAACTTTCATTGTTTTACCTCCTTTTATATCGGAGCTTATTTGTAACGGTATGTGATACGGCCTTTAGTTAAATCATACGGTGATAACTCTACTGTCACTTTATCACCCGGTAAAATACGGATGAAGTGCATTCGAATTTTACCTGACACATGCGCCAATACCGTATGGCCATTTTCCAGTTCAACGTTAAACATTGCATTTGGCAATGTATCCGTTACAACGCCTTCCATTTCAATTACATCGTCTTTCGCCATCGTGTTGATCTCCCTTCTTCAAATCAGTCACAACCTCGTTTGTAAATTTTGCTATGGCAAATCGCAACTTACCATTTGTGACACGACCAGTTTCCAGAAGACTGCTTTGCACTTCGGAAGACACATAGTCCACAAGTTCAATATGATGCCTGTTTTTCTTTTTCGGGCGATCATATTTTCGCTTTTCTCCGTCCGCCAGCATGACATACCGATCGTCAATTACCTTAATGACTATCGCATACTGACCGTTTTCCCGGCCTTGCAATATACGAACAATTTGCCCCAATTGCGGTACCGAATCAGTTTCGTTCAACAACGATCACCTTCACTCAAGAGCTATAATTTAATTGACATATAAATGGAACATAGGAACATCCTGCGTCACTTAAGCATAGTAAGTTGTACACGTCCATTGAATTGCTACGTAATACATTATAACTTTTAACAAGCTGGATTGCATCTATTCTGTGTTATTTTCGAACTGCTTCACTGCTTATTTCTCAAGCTGCTTCTGTATGTCCTTAAATACATCAGTAATTTGCTGATCACCATTAATTGTTATCAGTGTACCTTCTTGTTTGTAAAAATCCAACAGTGGTTCCGTTTGTTTGATGTTAACTGCTAAACGATTTTTTACGGTGTCAGCTGTGTCATCATCTCGTTGAATTAACGTTGTACCATCTTTATCACAAATGCCGTCTTTCTCCGGGGGATTATATACAACATGGTATGTTCTCCCGCAAGTCGGACAAACGCGACGCCCAGTGAGGCGCTCCATCAATTTTTCTTCCGGGACGTCTACGTGAATAACATCATCTATTTTTTTATCCATATTTGCCAACAGATCTTTTAATGCTTCTGCTTGTGCAATCGTTCGTGGAAATCCATCCAATAAAAAGCCGTCTTTACAATCGTCCATGGCCAATCGTTCCTGCACAATTCCGATTGTTACCTCGTCAGGAACAAGCGCACCTTGGTCCATGAACTCTTTCGCCTTTTTACCGAGCGGTGTCCCTTCTTTAATTGCTAAGCGAAACATATCTCCAGTGGAAATATGCGGGATTTTATATTGTTCATTGATTTTTTCAGCCTGTGTACCTTTTCCGGCACCGGGCAACCCCATTAAAATTAAATTCAAATCTTTTCCCTCGCTCTCATTGGCAGAGAAGTCACATCTCTGGCGCCGGCTAAGCTCTCGCAGAACGATGAATGCTTTTAGCCGATTAAGCTATGTGCACCCTAGGTAAATGTCTGTTGCTTGATGCAAGCAGCTATAGGGTAGCTCCATGCTAATACTGGCGCTTTGATATTGCGATCGGGCGGGGTATCGCCATGTGACCGGACGTTTCCGATAGGACGAAAAAACCGTAAGCCCAAAACATCGCGCATTTAGCCAGTATGCAGTAAGAAAGTTTTAACCTTCCTTTTCTGCCAAGTTTATGATCTGATAAATCCTTTGTAATGCCGCTTTACGAGCTGACTTTCTAATTGTTTCATCGTCTGCAGTGCAACACCGACAACGATTAGTAAGCTTGTGCCGCCAATTTGTACCGCTGTAGGCAAACCGGCAAGACCGCCTAATAAGATCGGCAATACAGATACTGCAGCTAAAAAGATCGAGCCCACAAAGGTTAAGCGATACAGGACACGCGTAAGATACGTTTCTGTATTTTTACCAGGACGAATGCCCGGAATATATCCACCTTGTTTTTGCAAGTTTTCTGCCATCTGTTCCGGATTAACTTGAACAAATGTATAGAAATACGTAAAGGCAATTATCAATACTACATACAGTATCATACCAATTGGTTGCGTATAGTCAAAAATCGTTTCAATCGTTGAAGCGATTTGATTACCCTCAAAAAAACTAGCGACCGTTCGTGGTGCAACGATAAATGCAATTGCAAATATTACCGGGATAACACCTGCAGCATTTACTTTTAGTGGTAAATGTGCGGAGTGCCCACCAACTGGTGAACGATTAACAAGCTTTTTAGCGTATTGAATTGGTATTTTCCGAAGTGCCTGTTGAATATAAATAACACCTACAGTCACTGCAATAACAACCAACGCGATTAACGTAACGATAATAATGTTGATAAACAACTCATCACCTGGGTTGATGAAGTATTGACTGTATAACTGTTTAATGCCATTTGGTACTGCGGCAACGATCCCAGCAAAGATAATAATGGAAATACCGTTTCCGACACCATTGGCAGTTATTTGTTCCCCTAACCACATTAAAAATGCCGTTCCACTCGTTAGTACAATCGCAATAACTAAAAACTTCATAATACCCGGATCTTTTATCAACAAGCCGCCAGCCATGGCATTAAAGCCAATCGACATAGCAATGGCCTGGACAAAAGCCAGTACGATTGTTCCATAACGCGTTACTTGTGCAAGCTTCTTTCGACCCATTTCCCCTTGTTTCTTCCATTCGGAAAACTTCGGGACTACATCCATTTGCAAAAGCTGCATAATAATCGATGCAGTAATGTACGGCATAATACCCATTGCGAGGATGGAGAAGTTCTGTAATGCTCCACCGCCGAATGTGTTTAAAAAGCCGAATACATTTTGTTGATTCATGAAGTCGATTGCTTCTTTATTTGTAAAAGGAACCGGAATAAATGTTCCAAGACGAAAAATGACCAACATTAACAATGTAAAAACGATTTTCCGTCTAATGTCACCTATTTTAATAAAGTTGGAGATTGTACGGAACATTAAATCACCTCTGTTTTACCGCCAGCCGTCTCTATCGCTTCTTTAGCAGCAGCTGAAAACTTATGAGCCTTTACCGTTAATTTCTTTTCAATCGTGCCTTTGGCGAGTACTTTAATACCCGTCTTCATTTTACTTACGACACCTTCTTCAAGTAATAGCTCTGGTGTAATTTCCGTGCCGTCTTCAAATTGATTTAACGTATCCAAGTTTACAATAGCAAACTCTTTACGATGAATATTTGTAAAACCACGTTTTGGCAAACGTTGGAATAATGGCATTTGTCCGCCTTCGAATCCTGGACGCACACCGCCACCTGAACGTGCATTTTGACCTTTATGTCCACGTCCGGATGTTTTACCGTGACCAGAAGATGGTCCACGACCAACACGTTTACGAGATTTTCGAGTTTCTGCTGCTGATTGCAATTCATGAAGTTTCATGCGAGCACCTCCTTCTTAGGATTCGTTGATCTTATACTTCTTTAACCGTAACTAGATGCGATATCGTATTAACCATACCACGAACAGCCGGGTTATCATTTTGAACTACGGAATCATTTATTCTCTTCAAGCCCAATGCCTGAACGGTTTTCAATTGTTTCTGTGTTCTGCCAATAACACTGCGCGTGAGGGTGATTTCTAATTTTTTAGACATAGCCTTTCCCTCCTTATCCTAACAGTTCTTCTACAGACTTCCCGCGTAATTTTGCCACATCTTCTGCACGTTTTAAATTCGTCAAACCGTTCAACGTAGCATGAATCATATTAACCGGGTTGTTTGAACCAAGTGATTTCGTTAAAATATCGCCAACACCTGAAAGTTCCAATACCGCACGAATAGGTCCACCGGAAATAACTCCCGTACCTTCTGCTGCTGGTTTCATGAGAACGTTTCCTGAACCATAACGGCCATTGATTTGGTGTGGAATTGTTGTCCCGACAATCGGTACTTCAATTAAATTTTTCTTCGCATTGTCAATCGCCTTTTTAATTGCTTCAGGTACTTCCAATGCTTTTCCTGTTCCAAATCCTACGTGACCATTTTTATCACCAACAACGACGATTGCTGCAAAGCGAAAACGACGTCCACCTTTTACAACTTTAGCTACACGGTTGATGGCTACAACACGTTCTTCAAGATCTAGCTTGTTTGGATCAATGTTAAATTTCATTTAAGCGTTACCTCCTTTATCCATTAAAATTCAAGTCCTCCGGCACGAGCTCCCTCTGCCAATGCTTTCACACGTCCGTGATAAAGGTAGCCCCCACGATCGAATACTACTGACTTGTAACCTTTGTCTTGGGCGCGTTTAGCCATTAGTTCTCCAACTTTTTCAGCTGCTTCAACACTGCCTGTTGATTCCAGGTTTAATTCTTTATCGATGGTCGACGCACTTGTTAATGTGATGCCTTTATCATCATCAACTAGTTGTGCATAGATATTTTTATTTGAACGGTATACATTCAACCGAGGTCGTTCAGCTGTTCCAGAAATCTTTTTACGTACACGTTTATGAATTCTTTTACGTACAACGTTTCGTTCAGGTTTTGTGATCATCTAACCAGACACTCCTTTCTGCCTATTACTTAGCAGTTTTACCTTCTTTACGACGTACATATTCGCCTTTGTAACGAATACCCTTCCCTTTATACGGCTCAGGGGATCGAATCGAGCGGATATTAGCAGCAACCGCACCTACTAATTCTTTATCGATTCCTTTTACAATGATTTCTGTATTTTTTGGCACATCAATCTCAATGCCATCTTCTTCTTCGATTTCAACCGGATGTGAATAGCCGGCACTAACAATTAGTTTGTTGCCTTGCTTTTGTGCACGATAACCAACCCCGCTGATTTCCAGCTCTTTTTGAAATCCGGTATGGACGCCAGTGATCATGTTTTGAATCAAGCTGCGTGTTGTACCGTGTAATTGACGATATTTTTTCTGATTAGTTGGTCGTTCAACGTTGATAATCTTATCATCCACTTTTATAACCATGTTGCCATTAAGTGCTGTCGTTAATTCACCTTTTGGACCTTTTACAGTAACTGTATTTTCATTCAGTGTAACTTCAACGCCCTCAGGAATTTCAATTGGTTTAAGTCCTGTACGAGACATTCCATGCACCTCCTATCCAAAATATAAATTACCAAATATATGCTAAAATTTCTCCACCGATCGCTTGGGATCTTGCTTCTTTATCGGAAAAAACACCTCTTGATGTAGAAACGATTGCTGTACCCAAACCATTCAATACACGTGGTACTTCATCCGATTTTGCGTAAACGCGAAGTCCGGGTTTACTGATCCGCTTTAAGCCAGTAATTACTCTTTCATCATTTTGGCCATACTTAAGGAAAATCCGTAAAACCCCTTGCTTATTATCCTCGATGAACTCATAATCACGGACATAGCCTTCTCGTTTTAGAATATCGGCAATTTCCTTCTTTATTTTAGAAGCCGGGATTTCCAGCTTTTCATGTCGCACTACATTAGCGTTTCGAATGCGAGTTAACATATCTGCGATAGGGTCTGTCATTACCATTATTCATTACCTCCTTCCCGAATGGGGATTACCAGCTTGCTTTTTTGACACCGGGAATTTGACCTTTATGGGCAAGTTCACGGAAACAAATACGGCATAGTTTAAACTTACGAATTACGGAATGTGGTCGTCCACAACGCTCACAACGTGTGTATTCACGTACTTTAAACTTTTGTGGGCGTTTTTGTTTCGCAACCATTGATTTTTTAGCCACAAATTTCCCTCCTTTTATAGCTCTAAGCTTACTTTTGGAAAGGCATGCCTAGTTGTGCTAACAATTCACGTGCTTCTTCGTCCGTGTTGGATGTTGTTACGATAACGATATCCATCCCACGAACCTTACTTATTTTATCATAGTTAATTTCCGGGAAAATCAGCTGTTCTTTCACGCCCAACGTGTAGTTTCCACGACCATCAAATGATTTTTTTGATACGCCGCGAAAGTCCCGAACACGTGGAAGGGATACTTTAATCAGTTTTTGTAAAAAGTCATACATGCGCTCACCGCGTAACGTTACTTTCGTGCCAATTGGCATTCCTTCACGAAGTCGGAATCCAGCAATGGATTTTTTCGCGCGAGTAACTACTGGCTTTTGACCAGCAATCAATGTTAACTCTTCTACTGCATTGTCTAGTACCTTGGAGTTTTGAACGGCATCTCCAACGCCCATGTTTACAATTATTTTTTCGATCTTGGGTACTTCCATTACAGACTTGTAATTAAACTTTTCCATCATGGATGATACAATTTCATCTTGATACATCACTTTCAGTTCGTTCATTATGTCGCCCTCCTTTCGCCTGAAACTATTTATCTAACGCTTCACCGGATTTTTTAGCGATACGGACTTTTTTTCCATCTCGTATTTCATAACCAACTCGACTTGGTTCGTTTGTTTTCGGATCAATCGGCAGTACATTAGAAACATGAATGGCAGCTTCTTGATTAAGAATTCCACCTTGCTGATTATCTTGAGAAGGTTTTGCATGTTTTTTCACCATGTTAATGCCTTCTACGAGAACACGCTCTGTCTTTGGATATGCTTCTAAAATGGTGCCTTCTTTTCCCCGATCTTTTCCGGATAGCACTTTTACTTTATCGCCTTTTTTCACATGCATATTTACGCACCTCCTACAGGTCTTTTCATTACCTTGACTATTACAAAACTTCTGGAGCTAGAGATACGATTTTCATGAATTTTGCATCACGTAACTCACGCGCGACAGGGCCAAAAATACGTGTTCCTCTTGGACTTTTGTCATCGCGAATAATTACGGCTGCATTTTCATCAAAACGAATAAATGAACCATCTTTTCGGCGCGCACCTGTCTTTGAACGGACGATAACAGCTCGAACTACTTCGCCTTTCTTGACAACGCCTCCTGGTGTTGCGTGTTTCACCGTACAAACAACAACATCACCGATATTAGCGGTTTTACGTCCGGAACCACCAAGGACTTTAATCGTTAATACTTCTCGTGCTCCTGAGTTATCTGCAACTTTTATACGAGATTCCTGTTGAATCATTTCGCTGTAACCTCCCTTCGGATACACTTAACGCGAACTATTATATAATAACGGACTCTTTTACAATTTCAATTAAACGAAAACGTTTAGTAGCTGAAAGCGGGCGTGTTTCCATAATGGTAACAATATCTCCTGCCTTAGCCTGATTGTTTTCATCATGTGTTTTAAACTTCTTCGTCACCTTCACGCGTTTTCCGTACAATGTATGGAATTTATACGTTTCAACCACAACGGTAATCGTTTTATCCATTTTATCGGACACTACACGACCGGTATAAACTTTACGGTTATTTCGTTCACTCATATCGGAGTTAACCTCCCCTCAAATTTACTTATTTACGCTTAGTTCACGCTGACGTGCAACTGTTTTTAAGCGTGCAATTGATTTTCTGACTTGACTGAGTCTAGCCGTATTCTCCAATTGTCCGGTTGCAAGCTGGAAGCGTAAATTAAATAATTCTTCTTTTAATGATTTGACGTTTTGTTCAATTTCGGCAGTGGTTAGTTCTCTGATTTCATTAGCCTTCATTGATTTCACCACCAATTTCTTCACGTTTAACAAACTTTGTTTTAATCGGCAGTTTATGAGAAGCGAGACGCAATGCTTCGCGTGCTACCTCTTCCTGGACACCTGCAATTTCAAACAATATTTTCCCTGGCTTTACTACTGCAACCCAGCCTTCAAGTGCCCCTTTACCGGAACCCATCCGAACTTCGAGGGGTTTTGCAGTATATGGTTTGTCTGGGAATATTTTGATCCAAACTTTACCGCCACGTTTCATGTAACGAGTCATGGCAATACGTGCAGCTTCAATTTGACGACTTGTAATCCATGACGCTTCTACTGCCTGTAGTCCATAATCTCCAAAACTTACGGTTGTTCCGCCTTTTGCTTGGCCTTTCATACGGCCACGATGTTGTCTGCGATATTTAACACGTTTAGGCATTAACATAATGCACTACCCCCTTCCTTATTTTTTAGGTTTTTCTGGAAGGACTTCACCACGATAGATCCACACTTTAACACCTAACTTACCATACGTAGTGTTTGCTTCCACGTTGCCATAGCTAATGTCAGCACGTAGTGTGTGTAATGGCACGGTCCCTTCACTGTAATGTTCTGCTCTTGCAATGTCCGCTCCGCCTAGACGACCGGATACTTGTGTTTTAATCCCTTTTGCGCCGGCACGCATTGTACGTTGAATAGACTGCTTTTGTGCACGACGGAAAGAAATACGGCTTTCCAATTGACGAGCTATATTTTCTGCAACCAGTTTAGCATCCAAGTCGACTTTCTTAATTTCAACGATATTAATATGGATTCTCTTACCGGTTAAATTATTTAGTGCTTTTCGTAACTTTTCTACTTCTGAACCACCTTTACCGATTACCATTCCAGGTTTACCTGTATGGATGGTAATATTCACTCGGTTTGCTGCACGTTCAATTTCAATTGAAGAAACTGCAGCTGTCTTCAGGCGATTTTCAAGATATTCTCTAATCTTAATATCTTCGTGTAACAAATCTGCATAATCCTTGTCTGCATACCATTTTGATTCCCAGTCTTTAATGACACCGACACGAAGACCAACTGGATTTATCTTCTGACCCACTGACTACCCCTCCTTCTTTTCTGATAGAACCACTGTAATGTGGCTTGTGCGTTTATTAATTTTGCTTGCACGACCCTGCGCACGTGGGCGGAAGCGTTTCAAAGTAGCTCCTTCATTTACAAATGCTTCAGAGATAACTAAATTCTCCGTATCCATTTCGTAGTTATGTTCTGCATTAGCAACTGCAGAATTTAACACTTTTTCTACAACTGGAGAAGCACCGCGCTGTGTAAGACGTAAAATTGCTGTCGCTTCAGAAACGTCTTTTCCTCGAATTAAATCTACGACTAATCGTACTTTACGAGGAGCTATACGAACAGATTTCGCAATCGCTTTTGCTTGCATGTAGAGTGCCTCCTCTCATTAGCGTTTTGTTTTCCTGTCATCACCGGCATGACCTCTAAACGAGCGTGTCGGCGCGAATTCTCCTAGTTTATGTCCAACCATATCTTCTGTTATATACACTGGTACGTGTTTACGTCCGTCATAAACAGCGATCGTGTTACCGACAAAATCAGGGAAAATTGTTGAACGACGAGACCATGTTTTAATTACCCTTTTTTTATCTTTTTCATTCTGAGCTTCAACCTTTTTCTTTAGATGATCATCTGCAAAAGGTCCTTTTTTTAAGCTTCGTCCCATGAATAAACCTCCTTTCGTTAGATAAACTCGGCTAATTAAAGCCTTAATTATTTCTTGCGTTTACGAACGATATATTTATTTGATGGCTTATTGCGTGTACGAGTTTTGTAACCAAGTGTTTTCTGTCCCCAAGGTGATACAGGTGATTTACGGCCAATCGGCGTACGACCTTCCCCACCACCATGCGGGTGATCAATTGGGTTCATTGCGGAACCACGTACAGTTGGACGTTTGCCTAACCAACGAGAACGTCCTGCTTTACCTACCGTCGTCAATTCATGTTCGATGTTTCCTACTTGACCTACTGTCGCACGACAAGCAGTTAATATTAAGCGAACCTCTCCTGATGCTAAACGAACAAGACTGTATTTACCTTCGCGACCAAGAATTTGTGCTTCTGCACCAGCTGAACGAGCCAACTGTCCACCGCGTCCTGGCTTCAATTCAACATTATGAATAACGGTACCTATTGGAATGTTTCCAAGTGGCAATGCGTTCCCTACTTTAATGTCCGCATTTTCGCCAGACTCGATCACTAGCCCAACTTTCAACCCTTTAGGTGCTAAAATATACCGTTTTTCACCATCTGCATAATTGATTAGTGCAATATTCGCAGAACGGTTCGGATCGTACTCAATCGTAGCAACGCGCCCTGGTATTCCATCTTTGTTTCGTTTGAAATCTATAATTCGATATTGGCGTTTGTGCCCTCCACCATGATGGCGCATCGTCAATCTTCCTTGCGAATTACGACCACCACTCTTGTGTAATGGGCTCAACAATGATTTCTCCGGTTTATCTGTCGTAAGTGCCGAAAAGTCCATCCCTGACATATTACGTCTGCCATTTGTTGTTGGTTTGAATGTTTTAATAGCCATGTGTTTTTCCCTCCCTCATTTTTTTATTTGTTTATGCTTCAAAGAACTCCAGCTCTTTACTGTCTTCCGAAAGTTGAACAACCGCTTTTTTGCGATCTGGGCGAAATCCGCCATAACGACCCATGCGTTTGAATTTACCTTTCAGATTCATTGTGTTGACCTTATCTACTTTGACTCCGAAAACAGTTTCAATTGCTGCTTTAATTTCTGTTTTGTTCGCTTTCGGCTCTACTTCAAATGTGTATTTCTTCTGTTCTATTAAATCCGCAGAGTGCTCTGTAATAACTGGGCGCTTTATAATATCACGCAAGTCTTTCATTATGCAAGCACCTCCCCTGCTGTTTCGGCTGCTTCCTTCGTTAAGATCAGCGTGTCATGCGTAAGCAAATCCAATACATTTAACTGGCTTACAGTAACCACTTTTACTGACTGAAGGTTATTTGCTGAACGAACAACGTTTTCGTCTAATTCTTTTGTCACGACTAATGCTTTTCTTTCTACATTAAGAGCTCCGAGCATATGAACTACATCTTTTGTTTTAGGTGTGTCCAGTGCAAGGTTGTCTAAAATAATCGTGTTCTCTTCCTTCACTTTAGAAGATAGAGCTGATTTTAGTGCTAATCGACGCATTTTCTTCGGCATTCTATAACTGTAACTGCGTGGTGTTGGACCAAATACAGTTCCACCGCCGACCCACTGTGGTGAACGAATGGATCCCTGACGTGCACGACCAGTTCCTTTTTGGCGCCATGGCTTCCGACCGCCTCCACGAACAGCAGAACGATTCTTAACCGCATGTGTCCCTTGTCTGAGAGAAGCACGCTGCATGTTTACTGCTTCGTTTAACACAGTTATGTTTGGTTCAATACCAAATACGGATTCGTGTAATTCGATATCTCCTGCTTCTGATCCATCTTGTTTAAATAATGTTACTTTAGGCATGACATATCCTCCCTTCGTCTAAAATTTAATTACCTTTAACGGCTGTCGCTACTTTTACATATGATTTTTTTGCACCTGGAACATTTCCTTTAATTAAAAGTAAATTGCGTTCTGCATCTACTCTTACAATTTCAAGGTTTTGGATCGTAACTTGTTCGCTACCCATTTGTCCTGGCAATTTTTTACCTTTGAATACTCGTGCCGGGTCAGCTGCAGCGCCCATTGAACCTGAACCTCTATGGAAATGCGAACCGTGGCTCATTGGCCCTCTCGCATAATTATGGCGTTTAATAGAACCTTGAAAACCTTTCCCTTTGGACGTTCCTGTTACATCAACAATATCGCCCTCTTGAAAAGCTTCTACGTTAATTTCTTGGCCAACTTCATACTCATCAAGCTTAGCCGTACGGATTTCACGAACGTAGCGCTTAGGGTTTGTGTTTGCTTTTTCAGCATGACCTTTTTCCGCTTTATTCGTACGTGATTCCTTTTTGTCGGCAAACCCTATTTGCAATGCTGTGTATCCGTCATTTTCCATTGTTCTTTTCTGTAAAACGACATTCGGCTCTGCTTCTACTACAGTAACCGGGATTAACTCGCCACTTTCCGAAAAAAGTTGCGTCATGCCGATTTTTCGACCTAAGATTCCTTTCGTCATCCGTTACACCTCCTATTAGTTAAAACTTTCATTTATAGTTTAATTTCAATGTCTACACCAGATGGTAAATCGAGACGCATTAATGAATCGACTGTTTTCGGTGTTGGACTGACAATATCGATTAAGCGTTTATGTGTACGCATTTCAAACTGCTCACGTGCATCTTTGTACTTGTGCACCGCGCGCAATACTGTATAAATCGATTTCTCCGTCGGCAATGGGATCGGTCCGGAAACCTGTGCTCCTGAACGTTTCGCTGTGTCGACGATCTTTTCTGCCGATTGATCTAAAATACGGTGATCATACGCCTTTAATCGAATTCGAATCTTCTCTTTTGCCATTATCTTCCCTCCCTTTCGTCCATTTTATAATAGACTGCTCCATGAAAATTTCTTGACCACCGCCCATGGCAAAGGGTCCGTGTGTGCCAACAACCTTTCACTTCATTGCTAAATAGAGCGTTCAAATGTTCCGTTGAACAGCTTCTTTTATAACCAACGTTTCTATTATATAGAAAACCGCTGCCTATTGCAATCGTTTTATGCATCATATCTTTGATTGCACGATTATATATTATACAAAGGTTTGATGTGGAATGCAAGGATTAATTGGTATTAGTAGAATTTATTCCGAGAGGACCGCTCCCGGGTAATGTAAGATTCTATGATGGAAATAAGTACAAACTGCGTCCATATACGGTCTTTGCTTGTTTTATGCAGTGAAGGATTTTAATAGTTGAATGGATTTTTCATAAATCATCTGCCTTACATAGACATTCTTCTTTGAAAAGAATTATTTCACAAATTGAATAAATAAAGTTGGATTTCACAATTTGTGTCAGAGTAAGGGGGTGATAACACTTGTTTATGCAAGGCGATTCATGAGCTTCAAGAGGAGTATAATAAATAGAAATGCAGAACGACTAATGACTTAATTGTCTTGATTTATGATGAAAGTTTTCTAAAATGAATCACATTGTGTGAATTCACATCAAAATAATGCTTCCAAAAGACATAATAATCTTTGGAAGCACTATAGAATAATTAATCTTATCTCCAGTTATTTTCTAAGCTAATTAATGGAGATTAATTCAACTAACCCGATACTGCTATTTTTTTGGAAGTACCGGCCCAAGTGCTTTACTTGGCTTTCGTTCTCTAAATTCATTTAATAAGTCTACAAGTTCTTCAACAGCTGCTTCAAAAATTTGCTTTCCTTTTTCCTCTGTTGATGTAGTAGGATTCCCACGAACTCCGGATTCAGTCATCGTATGCCAAATTTCCATCATTTTAGCTGGACTTGAAAAACCCTCAGGACGACGACCTAATAGATCACTCCAGAAATGAGGTGTAAGATTATCCAATCCGTCTCTTCTGACCTTATCCATTTGTACAAGTTCTTTTTTAAGGTGTAAATATACTGAAGTCTCTAAGTCACATCCATGGCTTGTAGGATCACTATCTAATAATTGACCAGCCACATCACGAACCTTCTGTAACTCCCACCATGATATTGATGCACACAGGGTTTCTGGGTAATCAACAATTGTGTTTCGGGCAATCAAATCAATAATGGGTCTATTACTACCATGTCCATTTAATAGTAATATATGTTTAAACCCATGATAAGCAAGACTATTTGTTACTGCTCTACCAAATTCAATCAATGTAGCAGAAGGGATATCGATAGTGCCGGAGAACCCCATATGATGTGATTGAAACCCGAATGGAATTTCTGGCATAACAACATCCATTCCAGTTTTTTCAGCAGCTGATCTACTTATATTGTTAACGATTCTTGTATCAACATCAATTGGTAAATGATGTCCATGCTCCTCGGTAGCTCCTAACGGAAGAATAACCACCGTTTTTTCTTTATCCAACTCATGAATCTCTGGCCAAGTTAACTGTGCGTAATTTACTGTCATTTTAAGTTTCTCCTTATAAATTTCATCAAATTTTTGATTCCCATTTTCTAAAAGTGACCTTTTTAATCTCACTTTATTTATTTGTTCAAATTGTCTAATGGCCAAATTGGATGTGTAATCTGCCTGTACTGCAGTGTTGATAAATTATTTGTTGACACACCAGGAGCATCTACATAAATGATCTCTTCTACCAAAGGATCAAATGCCGCCCGAAAATGGTTTTTTACTTTAAGCCCTAATATTTTTTTATCGGTCGGCTCTATTCCTAAGTGCCTAAACATTTCTGGGTCATTTGCAGACATTGGGCGTCCAATTAATACGATGTCCAAATTATTTACAATGATATGCGCTGCACCTTTTAAATCAACCTTTAGATACTGATTCATCGGTCCAGAATTATAAAAGACACCATCTGTTAACTTCACTATTTTCGCTAGCACACTTACCGGAGATCCATATTCTGGAGTCACTTTCCCACCAAGATCCAACGATACCAGTTGCCCTTCTCCGGCCTCACGGCATTTCTCAATCGATTCAGGATCAAATAAACCTCCAAATAAAGCTTGCTCGACATCACTGTCAATCATGGTGCGCAGTAATTCTGTCGTATCTCCACTACCACAGCTTAATGGATTGTCAGATATATCGGCTAACACTATTGGCTTGATATTATTCCGTGATAAAGCTACTTTTAACCCTTCTTTTGCATTAGGTAAATCAACAATAAATTCTTCTTTTAATTCCCAGTATTGTTTCGTTAATTTTTGTATTACTTCTTTAACAGTATTTTCATCTATACCAACAACGATAATACTTGCCCTGCTCGTTGGAGTATCTGCATAAGGAAAGCCACCAAAAATAGATACATTTTCAATTCCTTCTATTTGCTCAGCTTCCAAAGCAAACTGGATCATTTTTTGCATTGGGCCTGATTCCGTACGCATGTTTAAAGAGGGAAGAAGCATTGGCAGCCATTCAAATGAAGCTTTAAATTTCTTATTTTCAAATAAATATTGATGAACGGCTCCTGCAGCTGCCCGACCTTGCTCATACATATCAATATGGGGATACGTTTTAAATCCGAAATGGAGGGGGGTATGGTTCAACATTCTTGCATCAATATTCGCATGCATATCTAATGTTGTTGCAATAGGAATACCCACTCCTACAATTTGTCGAATTTTTCCTAGTAGTATCTCTTCAGGATTTGACATCTGCTCAACAACCATTGCACCATGAAGTGCTAATAATACCCCGTCCAACGGTGCACTGTTCTTTATGATTTCAAGCATCTCTGATTCAATATGCTCATATGTTTCTTTTGTTACAACACCCGATGGAACAGCAGCAGCGCAAAGAAGAGGTACTATTTCTACTTCTGCCGACTTTTCTTGTAAGAAATCAATAAAACCGCCAATCTCAGTTTTTGTCCCTTTATAATGAGCAATGATTGTTTCTCCTGTTAGATATGCTTCATTTCTAAAATGCTCTAATTCAGTTATCATTGGCGTAAAACTGTGTGATTCATGATAGAAGAAGGCTATGCCAATTCTTTTTCTTTTCATTTTATATACATCCTTTTGTGATCTACTAGAAGTTAAGATTCTAAATCTGAATTCGAAATCGCTAAAAATAGCTTGGAAACGCTATTGTACTTATATACTCCTTTGCGCCTTCCCGGATTTATAAAGTGGATATAAAATTGACACTACTGCTATTAATAGAAGTATTAATGAAATTGGCCTAGAAAAGAACGGCAAAACATCTCCTCCTGTTGTCATTAGACCAAGACGCCAGTTTGATTCAATTATAGGTCCTAATATATAACCTAATATTATAGGTGCTAATGGAAACTTATTCTCCACTAAAGCGTAGCCTATAAAACCAAATAGTATAAGCACACCTAAGTCGAATATTCTGTTGTTAGCTGAATAAACACCTACCATAGACATTAAGATAATGACAGGCAATAAGATATATTTCGGTACCTGAATAATTCGTGCAAAAAACCTCATTAACCCACTCTGAATTAAAAACATTAAAATAGTCGCCAGCAGTAATGATACAAAGATAGTGCCTACTACATCCGCATTGTTACTGAAAAGCATCGGACCCGGTTGTAATCCATGAATCATTAGTCCCCCTAGTATTACAGCAGTAACCATGTCTCCAGGTATACCTAAAGTTATTAAAGGTATTAAAGCACCTCCAGTGATGGCGTTATTAGCTGATTCTGACGCTATAACCCCTTCATAGTGTCCTTCGCCAAATTTATTAGGAGTTTTTGATGCCTTTTTTGACCTATCATAGGCTAAAAATGACGCTATACTTCCACCTGCACCTGGCAAAATTCCTATCAACGTTCCCAAAAAGGATGAGCGAAATAGGTTTTTTATGGACTTTTTTAGTAAATTTAATGAGGGAAATATTCTATATTTTTTATCCATCACTACCATAGAATGATTGCTCTCTTTAGATGTTATATCGCTGAAAAAACGTGAGACAGCAAAAAAACCTAACAATGTTGGTAAAATACTAAACCCCCCTTCCAATTGTGTAAATCCGAAAGTAAAACGAGGTGTAGCAATAACTGGATCTTGGCCAAAAAAGGTTATAAAAACACCTAAACTTGCTGATATTAATCCTTTTATTAAATTCCCCCCAGAAACACTAACCACAATAGTCAACCCAAAAATTCCTAAAGAAAAATATTCCCAAGGACCAAATAGCAATGCTCCTTTTGCTAATAATGGGGCTACAAAGGTTAGTATGATCATACTGATGACTCCACCAACTAACGATGCAAATACTCCCAAGGAGAGAGCTTGGTTGGCATTTCCTTTTTGTGCCATGGGGTATCCATCAAAGGTTGTTACAATTGAAGCTCCTGTTCCTGGTATGCCAATCAGAGTTGCAGAAATTAAGCCTCCAGAAGTTGCACCAACATAAATACCCAACATGGCCGCTAATCCATTGATTGGTCCAAGACCGTAAGTAAATGGTAATATTAGTGCAATACCCAACGTTGCAGTTAACCCCGGTATAGCTCCAAAAAATATCCCTAAAGTGACACTTAAAGCAACAATTAATATTGTATAAATGTTAATTGTTTGTTCTAATCCTAATAAAAGAAATTCCACCATTTCACCACCTTAGAGGTTAGATTAAAATATATTTCCCATAGGTAAGAAAACCTTTAGTATTTCAGAAAAAATGAAGTAGGTACTGAGGGTAATAATAGCTGAAATGGCTAGTATTCTTAACTTACTAATGTTTTGATCTTTACCTAAAATGCTAATAGTTATAGTTAGAAATATAAATGTTATTAGAATATATCCTAAAGAGCCAATTAATGAAACGTATCCAACGGTAGCTAAAAGCATATAATATACTTGTCGTTTTTCTACAATGAGAGCAGTAATGGCTTTCTTTTCTTCTTTATCTCTTTTCCTACCCTGTAAAAATAACAATATACTTAGACCTATTAGAACTATAGACCATACTTGTGGGAAAAAGGCTGAATCATCCCTCACTATTGCAAATGGTTGATTTGAAATAGAAAAACTCATGATAAGCATAAATATAGCAAACATGAAGATTATCATCGCCATTGTCTTATCTGATTTAATCAATTTATCTCTCCTTTTTAACTTCCATACCCTTGATTTCGAGCATCTGTCTAGACGTTAAACAGACGCTCATTTTGTGAATCTAATATAATTTCACATTAATATTTTACAAGTTGCTATGATCTAATTACTCTCCCCTTTAATTCTAAAAACAAAGTAATGATATATCCTCAACCGCATTCACTTTTTAATTATCTTTCCGGCCTTCCTATTGCGACTTTCTTATATATTTTATTATTCAGCTTTTATTAAGTCGCCAACCGGTTCAATCATGTTGTCTAAGTCCTTTAATTCTTTAGTAAAATCTTCAGCAGATAAATAAGCGGATTCTGTAACCAATCCGTTCATTAGCTCTATATATTCTTCGTCTTCTGTAACTTCTTTTATTTTTTCATTTAACACATCAATAACCTCTTTTGGTGTACCTTTAGGCGCAAAAATCCCATTTCTATGATTCAAAACAAATTCAATATCCATTTCTTTAAATGTCGGGACATCTTCAAGCATAGGCGACCTTTCCGAACCTGTTGTTGCTAGCATCCTAAAATCTCCTTCTTGAATGAAATCATAAAACTCAGATACAAATCCAGCCATTATGTCGATATGATTTCCAGCTAAAGCTGCTCTACTTTCTGAAGACCCATCATAAGGAACATAGTTAACTTCAATATCTGCAGCATCTGCAAAAACAGCACTTATCACATGAGCACCCCCGCCAATTCCAGGAAGGCCTATAGATAATTCTCCTGGATTATCCTTTGCGTAATCTACTAAATCATCTATTGTTTCCCATTTCGAATCTGCCCTAACTACAATCCCTCCACTTTGTGAAGCTACCGCAGCGACTGGCTCCATTTCTTCCCATATTTTATTTTCATACAATCCAGAGTAATACCCAGATACTGTGGCGGTCACTGAGTGTGTTAATAATGTATACCCATCTGGATCAGATTCCACAACTTCCATTGTGCCAATTTTCCCACTCCCTCCATCTAGGTTAGTAACTACCATTTCCTCATCCATATCAATAAATTGACTCACAGCCCTTGCAACAGTATCGGTGCCACCACCAGCTGAGTAAGGAACAATCATTTTAAGCGATCTTTCTGGGTATGTTAAAGATGATTCATTCTCTTTTTCGTTACTACCATCTTCAGAGCTCTTTGTTGTTGATTCTTGTCCTTCACCACATCCAGATACTATTAGGCCTACTATGACCAACAAAAACACCATTGGTAAAACATTCTTTAACTTTTTCATTTAGACGTCTCTCCTTTTTTATTTCATATCATTTTCAAAAGAATCAATAACTTTCTCCAATATCGTCACCATTTCATCAATTTCTTCCTTATTTACGTTCAACGGCGGACTAATAATCAAATGCTCTCCTCTAAGTCCATCAATACCTCCCGATCCTGGATAGAATACTGCTCCCAGCTCAAATGCGATTTCATTGATTTGATTTGATACTTGTTCAATTGGATCAAATAAAATATTACTCTCCTTGTCTTTTACTAGTTCAATTCCTATTAAGAGTCCTTTTCCCCGTACATCTGAAATAATATTCGATTTGCTTTTTAATGAATCTAGTTTTTCAATTAAATACTTACTCATTTGTATACAGTTATTCAATATGGAATCTTCTTCATAAATTTCCATGGCAGCGAGCCCTGCTGCTGCTGTAACTGGATGCCCGCTATACGTATAGCCATGTATAAATTTCCCGGCACTGTTTTTAATCGTGCTTTCTATTATTTTGTCACTTACTATCATTCCAGCTAGTGGAGCATAACCTGCTGAAACACCTTTTCCGAATGTTATAATATCCGGTACGATCTCAAAATGCTCAATAGCAAAATTCTTTCCTGTTCTACCAAAGCCTGTCATCACTTCATCAATGATGAGGACTATGTCATGACTATCACAAAGTTTTCTTACCTCTTTAAAGTAATCTTTCGGAGGAACTACTGCCCCTTGTTGGCTCCCTACAATTGGTTCCATGATAATTGCTGAAATATTTTCTGAGCCCAAATTGTTAATTTTGGTTTCTAAATCTTTAACACAAGACCAATTTTTCCTTTGCGAACAATCCTCACTATTACGTTGGTAAGGACATCGACGACAATAAGGGGAATATACATGTTCCGTGTTTATCAGGTTCGGCATATAAGGTTTCCTTCTTTTTATATCACCTCCTACAGATAACGATCCAAGAGTATTCCCGTGGTATGACTGCCACCTCCCTATTACAATGTGTTTGTCACGGTCCCCATTATCTCTATGGTATTGTCTCGCTAACTTTATAGCGCTTTCATTTGCTTCGGATCCACCGGATGTAAAATAAACCTTTTTTAAATTACGCGGTGCTAAATCTACGATTTTTTCTGCCAAGTGGTGTAGAACTTCCGTTTCAAATCGCATAGAATGCACAAATCCAACCTTCATCGCTTGATCGGCCATAGCCTGCGCTATTCTATTATTACTATGACCCAGATTTGCTGCTACTGCACCCGAGGAAGCGTCAATATATCTTTTTCCAGACTGATCATATAAGTAAATTCCTTCACCATGAGTAATAATGGGATACTTTTTATTTAAATCTCTGTGAAAAACTGCGTCTTTTACTTTCTGTGTCATTTCCTCTCCACCACCATGGAAATTCCTTGACCGCCAGCTATACACATCGTTGCTAATCCAAACTGTTGACTTCCCTTATTCATTTCACTGATGAGGGTAGTTAATATTCTTGCACCAGTTGCACCAAGCGGGTGACCTAAAGCAATCGCTCCGCCATTGACATTCACATTAGCTCCATCAGAGCCCCACTCCCTTAATACGGCTAAGCTTTGTGCAGCAAATGCTTCATTTAATTCGATTAAATCGATATCAGAATAATGTAATCCTGCCTTTCTTAAAGCCTTTTCCGTCGCTGGAACCGGTCCAATACCCATGATTTTCGGATCAACACCAGCTGAAGCAAACGAGCGAATGTGAGCAAGTGGTTTCAAGCCTAATTCATGCGCCTTTCTTTCACTCATCAGTAACAGCATTGCTGCACCATCATTTCTCCCTGTAGCATTTCCGGCAGTTACTGTTCCTCCCTCCTGGAAAGCGGGCTTTAGATTTGCTAGCTTTTCCAAATTTGTATCTCTAGGGTGTTCGTCAACAGCAAAGTGTCGAAAATCCTTTTTACCTTCTTTTACAGTTATTGGTACAATCTCTTCAGAAAATTTTCCTGATTCCATTGCTTTTTTTGCCTTCATTTGGCTATTAAGCGCAAACTCATCTTGTTCTTGTCGAGATATATGGTACTTCTTAGCTAATCGTTCAGCTGTAACTCCCATAGAAAATTTTCCGTAAAATTCCTCTGGCTGTGATTTTGGTTGGCTTTCAATATTGGCGTCCGAAAGTTTTAAGTCGCCTGGTTGGATTCCAAACCGATTGTTTACAAAATAATACGGCGCCTGGGACATTATCTCAACGCCACCAGCTAATACCACTTCGTTTTTTCCTGCCGTTATTGACATTGCCCCATTCATTATTGCCTGCATTCCCGATCCGCATTGCATATGTACGGTATGTCCTGGGACATGTTCCGGAATTTCAGCTTTTAAAAGTCCTAATCTAGCAATGTTTGGATTATGTGCGCTTTGTTTCGTATGTCCTACGATTACCTCATCAATCAACGCTGTGTCTAAACCAACCGAAGACAAGTTGTTCTTCATAAGTATAGATACAAGTTCTTCCGGTGAAGTATTTTTTAGTGATCCACCATACCGGCCAACTGGTGATCGTAAGGCGCTAACTATAACTGTCATCAAACTTCAATCTCCTTTGTCATTTCTGTTAGATTAGCTGCAGTTCGAAATGGAGCACCCGTCTTTTCTTTCACTTCTTCTATTGTTTTTCCGGGCGCAATTTCAGTTAATATTAACCCCTTATCATCTGTCCGGAAAACGGCTATCTCGGTTACAACAACATCAACTTGCCGCTTGGATGTTTTAGGATACGTTAATTTATCAACTATTTTGGCATCCCCGTTTTTAGTTGTATGCAGCATGGTGACAATAACTTTTTGAGCTCCTTCCAATAAGTCCATCGCACCACCTACTCCTAATATATCTTTTCCCGGGATCGCCCAATTGGCAATTCTTCCATATTGATCAACTTGCAACACTCCCAATATGGCTACGTCAACATGACCTCCACGTATCATTCCAAAAGATGATGGGCTATCAAAAAAAGATGATCCCTCTTTGATCGTTACAGGTAGTTTACCGGCGTTTACTAAATCCTCATCAATATCTTCTGTTGCTGGTGTAGGGCCAAGTCCTAAAATTCCATTTTCAGAATGTAGATATATGCTAATATCATCCGGCAAATAGTCAACAACTAGCGTTGGTAAACCTATTCCAAGATTGACAATATCCCCATCATTTAGTTCTTGTGCTGCTCTTTGTGCAATATAATTTTTCTTATCCATTCTTAAGATCCTCCGTTAACAATTAAATAATCGATATATAAATGTGGTGTGATAATCTCTTCAGGGTTTAATTCCCCAACTTCAACAATTTCGTCGACTTCCGCAAAAACGGTCTTTCCTGCTGTTGCCATTGCCGGATTAAAGTTCCGTGCTGATTTACTATAAATTAAATTACCTAACTTATCTGCTTTTTTTGCTTTTATGAATGCAGCATCTGCATGTAAAGATTCTTGAAGTACATATTCTTTATTGGATAGAACCTTTGTTTCCTTGTTTTCTGCCAATTTTGTCCCTGCACTTACAGGTGTGTAAAATCCTCCGAGACCGGCTCCTGCTGCTCGTATCGCTTCTGACATCGTCCCTTGAGGAAGTAGTTCAATTTCTAATTCTCCTCGTTTGTATGCATTAACAACGTCTTTGTTAGATGTAAAATAAGACCCGATACCTTTTTTTACTTGTTTATTTAGGACTAGCTTACCTAGGCCTTTACCGGCCTCTCCCAAATTATTACTAATAATAGTTAAATTCCTACGATCAGATTTACTTAGTTCATCTACAAGTTGTATCGGACAACCTACAAGACCAAAACCACCAATCATAATTGTGAAACCATCTTTTATCATACTAATTGCTTTTTCCGATGTAATTACACTTTTCATTCACAAACCCCTTTCCAGTTGTAAAAAAACAAAAACCGAGCATCACATTATAATTTAAAGAGTTTAATACTCTCTAAACGTATAATGTCTGCTCGGTTCTAAAGATTTTCTGAGGTGGGGTTGCCAACTCAGCTCAATATAACCAAATTTACATTAATTGTTTTGATTTAATTTTACGTATTCCCAATATCTTTGATTAGCAGATTGCAAAGCAACAATTATTGCTTGTTGCGATGGCGCAAAGTAACACTCTTTTATGCGGTCAATTAAATTATCCAGACCGTCTTCAAGAGAATATCCTACAACTATCTTTTTAAAAAAATTTTTAGTAAGCTCAGCAACCATTGTAAATTCTACATCTAGAATTTTATGCGTATCAACTTCTACTTCTAAAACAATACCTGCATGACGATATACCTCATACATTGATGTTCCTTGTGGTGCTTTTGAGTAACCTGTCACAAGCACAGATGTCATTTTTTCCATTTGTTAATTCCTTTTGAGTAACTTTGTTGACTATTATATTATTCTAAATTTTATAACCTGTCAAGCAACTTTTTAAATTTTATTAAATCTGCGACCAAGTAAAATCTAAAAAAGACTTTATGATAGCTAGGGAATGTTGGTATTTTTCAAGCTGTAATGCTCTGTATTTACTTTTTAAATAATTATATTAACCCAACTTAAAATGCCGATACTCAACAAAATCCAGCTGATAAAACACTCGTTGTCGCTAGTATTCGACAAAATCATGCCGAGAACAAGCGTAACAACGCTGGGAAACTAAATATTTGCGCCGATAAGCAATCCGTCCACCACCCACGACATGCTGTTTCACAATTCGTCCGCCATTTAAACGAAAGACTAAAAAACCCGAACAGCTTCTGAAAGCTACCCGGGTTTATATTAAAACTAATTACTTTTCAATAGATGATACAACACCAGATCCAACTGTACGTCCGCCCTCACGGATGGAGAAACGAGTACCGTCTTCAATAGCAATTGGAGAAATAAGCTCAACGCTCATTTCAATGTTATCGCCAGGCATTACCATTTCTACTCCTTCAGGTAGCTGGATAACTCCAGTTACGTCTGTAGTACGGAAATAGAACTGTGGGCGATAGTTTCCGAAAAATGGAGTGTGACGTCCACCTTCTTCTTTAGATAGTACATAAACTTCCGCTTTAAAGTTTGTATGTGGTGTAATTGAACCAGGCTTAGCCAATACTTGACCACGAGTGATATCTTCACGGCCTACACCACGAAGAAGTGCACCAATGTTATCGCCAGCTTCAGCATAATCAAGAAGCTTACGGAACATTTCAACACCAGTAACAGTTGTTTTTCCTGGTGCTTCTGCAAGCCCGATAATTTCTACTTCATCGCCAACTTTAACCTGCCCACGCTCAACACGACCTGTAGCAACAGTTCCACGTCCTGTAATAGAGAATACGTCCTCAACAGGCATCATGAATGGTTTATCTGTGTCACGCTCTGGGTTTGGAATGAACTCATCAACTTCGTTCATAAGTTCAACAATTTTTTCTTCGTAATCTGCATCACCTTCAAGTGCTTTAAGAGCAGAACCAGAAACAACCGGTGTATCATCACCAGGGAAGTCATACTCGGACAATAGGTCACGAACTTCCATTTCAACTAGCTCGAGTAGCTCTTCGTCATCAACCATATCCACTTTGTTAAGGAATACGACGATGGAAGGTACACCAACGTTACGAGAAAGTAGAATGTGCTCACGAGTTTGTGGCATTGGACCATCTGCAGATGATACCACAAGGATGGCACCGTCCATTTGCGCTGCACCAGTAATCATGTTTTTAACATAGTCAGCGTGTCCTGGGCAGTCTACGTGTGCATAGTGACGATTTTCTGTTTCATACTCAACGTGAGAAGTAGCGATTGTAATTCCACGTTCTTTTTCTTCCGGCGCACCGTCAATTTGGTCATAAGCCATTGCGGAACCTGAACCGTTTCTTTTGTTCATTACAGTTGTAATTGCAGCCGTCAATGTAGTTTTACCATGGTCAACGTGTCCAATAGTACCAATGTTAACGTGTGGTTTCGAGCGATCAAATTTTTCTTTAGCCATTTATAGTTCCTCCTTTTAATAAATGAACCTTTAATTTTTATATTGATAACTAAGAGTGAATCTTGTTGAATTAATCTTAGTCTTTAACACATGTTATACTGGAGAATGCGTAAAAAATCAATTATTCACCAGCATTTTTCGCGATTATTTCTTCAGAGATGCTTTTCGGCACTTCTTCATAGTGATCAAAGAACATTGTATAAGTTCCACGTCCTTGCGTGTTTGAACGTAATGCTGTCGCATAACCGAACATTTCAGCAAGTGGAACGAATGCCTTAACCAACTGTGCGTTGCCTCGAGTGTCCATGCCTTCCACACGTCCGCGTCTGGAAGTAACGTCACCCATAATATCACCCATGTACTCTTCTGGAATAACAATTTCGACTTTCATCATTGGTTCCAAAAGTACTGGTTGACACTTAGACTTTGCAGATTTCAATGACATTGAACCTGCAATTTTAAATGCCATTTCGTTTGAGTCCACATCATGGTAGCTTCCGTCATACAATGTCGCTTTAATGTCGATTAACGGATACCCTGCTAATACACCATTTTCCGTTGCCTCTTTAATACCTGCTTCAACGGATGGAATGTACTCACGTGGTACAGCTCCACCAACGATTTTATTAACAAACTCAAAACCTGCGCCATCTTCATTTGGTTCATACTTAACCCAAACGTGACCGTATTGTCCACGACCACCCGATTGACGGATGAATTTACCTTCAACCTCAGCCGAACCACGGAATGTTTCACGGTAAGCAACTTGCGGCGCACCAACATTTGCTTCTACTTTAAACTCACGCTTCAAGCGATCAACAATGACATCCAAGTGGAGCTCACCCATACCAGCAATCAATGTTTGCCCTGTTTCGGTATCGGATTCTGTCGTAAATGTCGGATCTTCTTCCGCCAACTTACCTAATGCAATCCCCATTTTATCTTGGTCTGCTTTTGTCTTCGGTTCGATAGCAACTTGGATTACCGGATCTGGAAAGTCCATGGACTCCAGAATGACAAGATTTTTCTCATCACATAAAGTATCCCCTGTTGATGTATCTTTCAACCCAACTGCAGCCGCTATTTCCCCGCAGTGGATCTCTGAAATCTCTTGACGAGAGTTAGCGTGCATTTGCAAAATACGTCCAATACGTTCACGCTTGTTTTTCACGGAGTTTACTACATAGGAACCGGATTTTAATACACCGGAATAAACTCGGAAAAAGGTAAGTTTACCAACGTACGGATCAGTCATTACTTTAAATGCCAACGCCGAGAACGGTTCTTTATCATCTGCTGGACGCTCAACTGTTTCTTCGCTATCAGGTAAAATACCTTGAATCGGAGGAATGTCCGTTGGTGCAGGTAAATAATCAAGCACACCGTCGATAACGAGTTGAACACCTTTGTTTTTAAATGCAGAACCACAAAACACTGGATAGAATTCTACATCTAATGTAGCTTGTCGAATGACTTTTCTTAATTCCTCGTTGGAGATTTCTTCTCCTTCAAGAAACTTCATCATCAAGTCTTCATCAAGATCAGCAACCGATTCGATTAACCCATTCCGTAACTCCTCAGCTTGCTCTCGATATTCTTCAGGAATTTCTCTTGATTCGTCTTTTGTACCCAGATCATCCAAATAGAAGTGGGCTTCCATATTGATAAGATCAATAATGCCGTCAAAGTTATCTTCTGCGCCGATCGGCATTTGGACCGGGTGTGCGTTTGCGCCTAAACGATCTTTCAGCGTGTTCGTTGCATATAAAAAGTCTGCACCGATTTTATCCATTTTATTAATGAATACGATTCTTGGCACGCCGTAAGTTGTTGCTTGACGCCATACTGTTTCTGTTTGTGGTTCAACGCCCGATTGTGCATCCAATACCGTTACAGCACCATCAAGCACTCTTAGGGAACGTTCAACTTCAACTGTGAAATCTACGTGTCCCGGTGTATCAATGATGTTGATACGGTGACCTTTCCATTCGGCAGTAGTAGCTGCAGAAGTAATTGTAATTCCACGCTCTTGTTCCTGCTCCATCCAGTCCATCTGGGAAGCACCTTCATGCGTTTCACCAATTTTGTGAATACGTCCTGTGTAGAAAAGAATACGCTCAGTAGTTGTTGTTTTCCCAGCATCTATGTGAGCCATGATTCCTATATTGCGCGTCTTTTCCAAGGAGAACTCTCTAGCCATGTATTCTTCTCCTTCCTTTCAAAAACCTATTAGTAGTTTATTCTTACCAGCGATAATGTGCAAAAGCTTTGTTCGCTTCTGCCATTTTATGCAGTTCTTCGCGTTTCTTTACAGATGCACCTGTATTATTAGAAGCATCAAGAATTTCATTGGCAAGTCGTTCTTCCATTGTTTTCTCACCGCGCAAGCGCGAGTAATTTACAATGTATCTTAAGCCAAGTGCTTGACGGCGTTCCGGACGAACTTCCATTGGTACTTGGTAGTTAGAACCCCCGACACGACGTGCACGTACTTCAAGTACAGGCATAACGTTTTTCATTGCTTGTTCAAAAACTTCCATTGCATTTTGTCCGCTCTTCTCAGAAACAAGTTCAAAGGAATTATAAAGGATTTTTTGTGCCTTTCCTCGTTTTCCGTGGATCATTATCTGGTTGATCAAACGCGTAACTAATTTTGAATTATAAAGTGGATCTGGTAAGACATCCCGCTTAGGCACTGGTCCTTTTCGTGGCATATGTCCCCCTCCTTTCCTCAATCTGCTGTTACTGTTATCCGTTTATTATTATTTCTTCGGCTTCTTCGTACCATACTTAGAACGACCTTGAGCCCGTCCTTCTACTCCCGCAGTATCCAATGCACCACGAACAATATGATAACGAACACCCGGCAAGTCTTTCACACGACCACCACGAAGTAATACTACACTGTGCTCCTGCAAGTTGTGACCAATTCCAGGGATGTATGCAGTTACTTCCATATTATTTGATAAACGAACACGCGCATACTTACGAAGTGCAGAGTTCGGTTTTTTAGGTGTAAGTGTTCCAACACGAGTACATACGCCACGTTTTTGTGGAGAGTTCAATTTCGTGAACCGCTTCTTAAAGCTATTGTACCCTCTGTTTAGTGCTGGTGAGTCATACTTTTTTGGTTTACTTACACGACCTTTACGTATAAGTTGGTTAATTGTAGGCATATATTGTCCTCCTTTCCAGTAATAATATATAGTTAGGAATTCGCCGATCCGACAAGCCCTAATTTTTTAATACATTAACAATATAAAGTCTTGTTAACATACTAACAACATAATCATTCATGAACCACACATCCAGGTGGTTCATCTTTGTGCAAAAAACAAAGTCTTCATGAATAAATTCATCAAAACTATTTTTGTTTTAATGCAACTGTGGACGCCCCTACTTCAATTCCACAAGCTGCTCCCAGCTTTTTCATGGAATCGACGTGACTACAAGGAATGTTTAAACTGTTGGCCAGTTCAATTACTTTCCCGATAATCTGCTGATCGGCATCGTTAGCGATAAACAATTCGCTTATTTCGCCATTTCTCATCGCTTTCAGCGTTTGCTTGGTTCCGATAATTGTACGAGCTTTATGCTGAGCCACTTTTTCATAAGACATCAGTCTTTCCTCCATGAAACAAGTAAAATTCGGAATCACCCTGGTTATATTACCATTCTCACGTTTTAATGTCAACACAAACCTTACATTTTCTACTTGTTTTTCTATCTTTTTTCATTCTATTCCTGTCTTATGATGAAAACCGTAAACACCACTATTATCTTTTCCCATAATCGTGCCCGCTGTAAACATCATACTTTTATAAAGATTGTATAAGCATCCCGTATTATAAAGTGAATACGGGATGCTTATGCTAGTTGTCAAAAATTTACACGTACTATTAAAAAAGTGTTATTAACCTATCATCTTTACTGGACAATTTCCGGATGTTCGATAACTTCTTCCTCTTCCGGTTTATCCAATCCAGGTTTAATTTTTCGATAACGCTGCATTCCTGTACCTGCTGGAATCAGTTTACCGATAATAACATTTTCTTTCAATCCAAGCAATTCATCTCGTTTACCTTTGATTGCTGCATCGGTTAATACTCTTGTTGTTTCTTGGAATGATGCTGCGGACAAGAAAGAGTCTGTTTCTAGTGAAGCTTTTGTAATTCCAAGAAGGATAGGTTCACCTACTGCAGGAATTTTTCCTTCTTTCAGCGCTGCTTCATTCGCTTCTTTAAACTGATGCAACTCAAGCAAAGCGCCTGGTAAAACGTCGGTGTCACCGGAGTCAATGACTCGCATTTTTCTTAACATTTGACGAACCATTACCTCAACGTGCTTATCACCAATTTCAACACCTTGCATGCGGTATACGCGTTGAACTTCACGCAGTAAGTATGCTTGAACACCTTCGACACCTTGCACTGTTAAAAGCTCTTTTGGATCAACAGAACCCTCGGTCAATTCTTGGCCAGCAATTACTTCGTCGCCAACCTGCACTTTAAATCGAGCGTTGTATGGAACAGCATACGAACGTTGTTCAATTTCACCTTGAATGACAACTTCATGTCTATCTTTTACTTCTTTAATCTCCTGGACCGTGCCGTGTACTTCACTAATAACCGCTTGCCCTTTCGGATTACGCGCCTCGAACAATTCCTGAATACGCGGTAAACCTTGAGTAATATCGTCGCCTGCAACCCCACCAGTGTGGAAAGTACGCATTGTCAACTGTGTACCCGGTTCTCCAATTGATTGCGCAGCGATAATTCCAACGGCTTCTCCAACTTCAACTTCATCCCCTGTTGCCAAGTTACGGCCGTAGCATTTTTTACATACGCCATGCTTCGTATTACACGTAAATGCGGATCGGATTGTGACTTCTTCAATGCCTGCATTTACAACTTGTTTTGCTTGGTCTTCAGAAATAACCGTATCTTTTTCAACGATTGTTTCGCCCGTTTCCGGATGTTTAATCGTTTCGAATAGCGTTCTTCCGATCAGACGATCAATTAGCGGTTCAATCAATTCAGACCCTACGCTCAATGCTGAAACTGGTAGTCCTCGATCGGTTCCACAATCAGTTTCTCTTACAATGACATCTTGAGCTACATCTACGAGGCGTCGTGTCAAGTAACCGGAATCTGCTGTCTTCAGTGCAGTGTCCGCAAGCCCTTTACGCGCACCATGAGTAGATATAAAGTATTCAAGAACGGTTAACCCTTCACGGAAACTTGATTTAATCGGAAGCTCAATAATTCTTCCTGCAGGGTTAGCCATCAACCCACGCATACCGGCGAGCTGTGTAAAGTTAGATGCATTACCACGTGCACCTGAATCACTCATCATGAATATTGGGTTTTCATTACTTAATGAGTCCATCAGCTTTTCCTGAATGACATCTTTTGCCTCGGACCAGATCGAAATAACCCGATCATAACGCTCTTCGTCTGTTATTAAACCACGTCGAAATTGCTTAAGCACATTGTCTACTTTTAATTGTGTCTCATCAAGCAACTTCCCTTTTTCTTTTAAAACGACGATATCGGAAACGCCGACTGTCATCCCGGCGCGTGTAGAATAATAGAAGCCGAGATCTTTCAGAAGGTCGAGCATTTTCGACGTTTCGCTTATTTTAAACCGTTTAAAGACTTCGGCAATAATATCACCTAAGATACCTTTTTTGAACGGACGAATAAGCTCGCGTTTTTCAATTTCTTCTTTAATATTTGCACCTTTATCAAGAAAGTACTTTTCAGGTGTCTCGATCTCCAAGTTGGATCTTGTCGGTTCGTTAATGTAAGGAAACGAATCCGGCAAAATTTCATTAAAAATTAATTTACCAACAGTTGTTAAAAGAAGCTTCTTATGTTGCTCTTCCGTAAACGTCTTATTATTTAAACTGCCGGCATATAAAGCGATTCTGCTGTGCAAATGAACATAGCCGTTCTGATAGGCAATTAATGCTTCATTTATATCACTAAATACTTTTCCTTCTCCAATAGCCGACTTGCGCTCCATCGTGAGGTAGTAATTCCCCAACACCATGTCTTGGGAAGGTGTAACGACTGGTTTCCCGTCTTTTGGATTCAAAATATTTTGTGCAGCGAGCATTAATATGCGTGCTTCAGCTTGTGCTTCAGCGGATAGCGGTACGTGAACAGCCATCTGGTCCCCATCGAAGTCCGCGTTGTATGCTGTACAAACGAGTGGGTGCAGACGAATGGCACGACCTTCTACTAACGTAGGTTCAAATGCTTGAATTCCTAATCGGTGAAGCGTCGGAGCCCTATTCAGCAATACTGGGTGTTCTTTAATTACTTCCTCAAGAACGTCCCATACTTCCGGATGAACACGTTCAATTTTACGTTTTGCCGACTTTATATTATGGGCAATTCCTTGCCCGACCAGCTCTTTCATAATAAATGGCTTGAACAATTCAAGTGCCATTTCACGTGGCAATCCACACTGATACATTTTTAAGCTTGGGCCTACGATAATAACCGAACGACCTGAGTAATCCACACGCTTACCAAGTAAGTTTTGACGGAAACGTCCCTGCTTCCCTTTTAACATATGGGATAGTGACTTTAACGGACGATTACCCGGACCTGTTACCGGTCGACCTCGACGGCCATTATCAATTAGTGCATCAACTGATTCTTGAAGCATCCTTTTTTCATTTTGAACAATAATACTTGGAGCCCCGAGGTCTAGCAACCGTTTTAACCGATTGTTTCTGTTAATGACCCTACGATATAAATCATTTAGATCAGAAGTTGCAAACCGTCCGCCGTCTAGTTGTACCATTGGTCTTATTTCCGGCGGAATGACCGGTAGTACATCTAGTACCATCCACGATGTATCATTACCTGAATGACGAAAAGCTTCCATCACTTCCAGGCGTCTAATCGCACGTGTGCGCCGTTGTCCTTGAACAGTCTTGAGCTCTTCTTTTAACGCAGCAACTTCTTTTTCCAAGTCAATATCTTGCAATAACCTACGGACAGCCTCGGCTCCCATATCTGCTTTAAATACATTGCCATACTTTTCGTAATAGGTTCGGTATTCTTTTTCAGATAATAACTGCTTTTTCTCGAGCGGCGTACCACCCGGGTCTGTTACAACATAGGCTGCGAAATAAAGAATCTCTTCCAATGCTCGTGGCGACATATCCAAGACAAGGCCCATACGGCTTGGAATTCCTTTAAAATACCAAATATGCGATACAGGTGCTGCCAATTCAATATGTGCCATACGCTCACGACGAACTTTGGATTTCGTTACTTCAACACCACAGCGATCACAAACAACGCCTTTATAGCGCACACGCTTATACTTCCCGCAATGACATTCCCAATCTTTTTGGGGACCGAAAATTCGTTCACAAAAAAGCCCGTCTTTTTCCGGCTTTAGTGTCCGATAATTAATTGTTTCCGGTTTTTTGACCTCACCATAGGACCAAGACCGTATCTTTTCGGATGAAGCTAAACCAATTTTCATAAACTCAAAGTTATTTACATCTAGCAAGGGGCCTACCTCCCATTTAATGTCCGATTTCACCATACATTTATAATTCTCGGCTTCTTGCCGTGTGTATTTTAAGAAAAGCGCAAGCGCCCTGGTAAGCCCCGACAAGCTTAAGCAAGAAATCGTAGTGGCGGTGTTGCCACGAAGAGTTATTGCTTAAGACCTCGAGGGGCTGGGCGCTGGCAGGCTTAGAACGCCACGTCCTGTGGCGTCGCCTGCACTAGAACATCCTGTACGTCGAAGCTAGACAGCTATGCGCCAAAATTTTATACTTCCATATTTTTCAAAAAGAAAAACGTGCCATTGTCTTTTTTATTAGTGAATGCTTTCATTTTTCTTATTCTCGGAACTTAAAAGACTTCACTTCACAAAATTCCTTACTTTCCTGTCGTTGTATAAAGAGACGGGAGGTTGACGATGAAGCCAACCTTCCTGTTCTTTTAGTCCTGTTTAATTTCAAGATTTAATTTGCTCGCTGTTTGTGCCTCATCGTCTTCCAGTGCGCGTAAGTCAATTTCTTGTTCGTCACTGGAAAGCATTTTAACATCCATTCCTAGGCTCTGAAGTTCCTTTATAAGTACCTTGAACGACTCAGGAACGCCCGGCTCCGGCACATTGTCACCTTTTACAACCGATTCATACGTTTGAACGCGACCTACAATATCATCGGATTTAACTGTCAATATTTCTTGTAGTGTATAGGCGGCACCATATGCTTCCAGTGCCCAAACTTCCATTTCTCCAAAACGCTGTCCACCAAACTGCGCCTTACCTCCCAACGGCTGTTGGGTAACAAGGGAGTATGGACCAGTAGAACGAGCGTGTAATTTATCGTCAACCATATGGGATAGTTTAATCATATACGATACCCCTACGGAAACACGATTATCAAATGGTTCGCCTGTTCGGCCATCGTAGAGCACAGTTTTGGCATCTCGCGGCATTCCCGCTTCTTCTAGTGTACTCCAGACATCTTCTTCATTGGCGCCATCAAATACCGGAGAAGCTACATGAATTCCCAATTGTCTCGCAGCCATTCCTAAATGAAGCTCGAACACTTGTCCGATATTCATTCGTGACGGAACGCCAAGCGGGTTTAACATAATGTCAACCGGTGTCCCATCAGGAAGAAATGGCATATCCTCTTCCGGAAGCAATTTGGAAATTACCCCTTTATTCCCGTGTCTTCCAGCCATTTTGTCCCCTTCAGAGATTTTTCTCTTCTGGACAATGTAGACACGGACAAGCTGATTAACGCCCGGTTTTAACTCATCACCATCGACTCGGTTAAAGACTTTAACTTCATGTACGATACCACCTGCACCATGAGGTACACGTAAAGAAGTGTCACGGACTTCACGGGCTTTTTCACCAAAAATCGCATGCAACAATCGTTCTTCAGCTGATAGTTCCGTCACTCCTTTTGGTGTTACCTTTCCTACTAATATATCACCATCGGAAACTTCTGCCCCAACACGAATAATTCCATCTTCATTCAAGTCCTTTAATGCCTCTTCACCAACGTTTGGAATGTCTCGGGTGATTTCCTCCGGTCCCAACTTTGTATCTCGAGATTCTGATTCATATTCTTCAATATGAATCGATGTATACACATCATCTTTTACAAGGTTTTCACTCATAATAATCGCATCTTCATAATTATAGCCTTCCCAAGTCATAAAGGCGACAAGTACGTTACGGCCTAATGCAAGCTCTCCGACTTCCATGGAAGGTCCGTCAGCAAGGACTTCTCCTTTTGTTACACGATCGCCTTGCTTAACAATTGGTCTTTGGTTATAACAAGTTCCCTGATTGGAACGAATAAATTTACTCAGACTGTACCGATCCACATCGCCTTGGACTTCTTTTCCGTCCACTTCGGAAATTCGACGAACATGAACTTCTTTCGCTTCCACTCGTTCGACAATTCCAGCGTTTTGGCAGATGACTGCTGCGCCTGAATCTTTACCGGAAACATATTCCATTCCTGTTCCAACAATAGGTGCTTCCGGCTGTAATAACGGGACAGCCTGTCGTTGCATGTTAGCACCCATTAGTGCGCGGTTAGAGTCATCATTCTCTAGAAATGGTACACAAGCTGTCGCAGCAGATACGACCTGCTTAGGTGATACATCCATATAATCGAGCTGTTCCCGAGGCACAATTGTGTTCTCTCCTCGGAAGCGGGCAATGACCTCATCATCAATAAAGTGGCCATCCTCGCCTAAACGTGCGTTTGCCTGTGCAACGACATAATTATCTTCTTCATCTGCGGTTAGATAATCAATTTCCGCTGTAACCTTTCCAGTATCGGGATCAACCCTCCGGTATGGCGTTTCAATAAATCCAAATTTATTTACTTTGGCATAGCTTGAAAGGGAATTGATTAGTCCAATATTTGGCCCTTCCGGGGTCTCAATCGGGCACATGCGTCCGTAATGGGAATAGTGTACGTCACGTACTTCCATCCCTGCACGTTCACGAGTTAAACCTCCAGGTCCAAGTGCGGATAAACGACGCTTATGTGTCAGCTCAGCTAACGGATTCGTCTGATCCATAAACTGCGACAACTGGGAACTTCCGAAAAA
Organism: Virgibacillus sp. W0181; assembly: GCF_051846915.1. NCBI lineage: Bacteria > Bacillati > Bacillota > Bacilli > Caryophanales > Bacillaceae > Virgibacillus > Virgibacillus sp. W0181. Next base: position 23,015 of record NZ_JBPYCR010000016.1, on the reverse strand, counting down.
CTCTTTAATGGATGCTATTACCGGTCTAATGTTAATTAGCTGCTGCGGTGTAACGCTTGATGTATCCTGAATGGACATTCTTTCGCGCACGACACGCTCCATACGTGATAAACCAATACGAAATTGATTTTGTAGCAACTCTCCAACTGACCGCAGTCGACGATTACCCAAATGATCAATATCATCTGTATCTCCGACTTTGTACAGCAAATTAAAGAAGTAACTGATTGATGCCAATATGTCTGCTGGTGTTATATGTTTCGTGCTTTCATCAACACCTGCATTTCCAACGACATTCAGTACTCTTTCACCTTCAGGATCAGTAGGGTCCATAATTTTAATTGATTGAACAGAGACTTGTTCGTCGAGAACGCCCTCCTGAAGTTCAACCATTTTTTCACCTAGTTGTTCTTCACCTTCTAAGTACGGAATTAGCTTATTCAACAATTTTCTTTCTAGTTTATCGCCTTTTTCCGCTAGAACTTCTCCTGTTTCTTTATCTACAAGAGTTTCAGCGAGCACTTGATTAAACAAGCGATTTTTAATGTGTAATTTCTTGTTCATCTTGTAGCGACCCACATGTGCAAGATCATAACGCTTTGGATCGAAAAAGCGGGAAACGAGTAAGCTTTTCGCATTCTCAACGGTCGGCGGCTCACCCGGTCTTAAGCGTTCATATATTTCTAGCAAGGCTTTTTCCGTTGTTTCCGTATTATCTTTTTCAAGTGTATTTTTTAAGTATTCATTTTCACCAATTAAATCAATAATTTCTTGATCTGTACCAAGACCCAATGCACGAAGCAACACGGTGATTGGCAACTTTCTTGTACGATCAATCCTCACGTATGCAACATCTCTTGCATCTGTTTCCATTTCCATCCAAGCACCACGGTTTGGTATGACTGTAGCAGTCATGCCTCTTTTCCCGTTTTTATCTATTTTTTCATTGTAATAGACGCTTGGCGAACGAACGAGTTGGGAAACAATAACACGTTCTGCCCCATTAATAATAAATGTTCCTGTATCTGTCATAAGCGGGAAGTCGCCCATAAATACTTCCTGCTCTTTTACTTCCCCTGTTTGATTGTTAATGAGACGTACCTTTACACGAAGCGGTGCGTTATAAGTAACATCTCTTTCCTTGGACTCCTCTGTGGGATACTTAGATTCTCCCAAGCTGTAATCGACAAATTCCAATGACAGATTCCCAGTGAAGTCCTCAATTGGAGAAATGTCTTTGAACATCTCCTTTAAACCTTCTTCCAAAAACCAATCATAAGAAGCGGTTTGGATTTCAATAAGATTTGGCAGTTCCAAAACTTCACTTATTCGTGCATAACTTCTTCGCTTGCGGTAACGCCCATACTGAACTAGCTGACCTGTCAACTGCTTCACCCCTCAAATCAAACATTTTTCAAAATACTTTTCAGAGTCTTATATGTGAAACTTAAAAAGTTTGCTGAACTAATAATAAATCTTTCATGCACTAAAAATAACATTATATTTCAACGTCTTTATAACAGAAGCTTCCTTGCAATCACATCACAATTTTCAAATTGTGCAACAAATCAAATCAGAAATCTTTCTTTTAATTCCCTTGTACTATTTCATAATATAGGTTATTATTTTTTTAGCAGAGAGGAAAATGATTGCCGAATGACTTAGATCATACCTTGGCATGAGTGCATGCTGCGTGCAAAAATAACTTCCTTCGATAAAACAATAATGCTTAAGCTTACCTGACGCCTATGCGGCGTTGTACTTACGCTCTCTATGCCGGAAGTACTTTTGCTTTCTTTCTGCTAAAATAGATTTGGTTATTGCTAAAAGCAGAAAATAATTATATAATTTTAATAAATAAATACGGAAATCTAACATGTAGCCGAACCATCCAGTCGTATATTATGAAACACAAAAAATTCCGGTACGAAAAAAGCTGCAGAGAGTAGGCTGCTTAATTCTTACATTCTAATCATTCTCTCCAGATTATACCAATTTATACGTTGGATATGGTCCGCAAAATTTCAGACAATATAACTCCAATATAGCATTAAACTATGTTATCACAACACATTGGTTAGGTCAACTTTTTATCGCCCTCAAAATATAATAACCTTTATCACGAGCCACTACTTCAACGTTCCCAAATACATTTTGTAACTTATCTTTCGCCGATGGCGCTCCTTGCTTTTTTTGGATAACGATCCAGAGCTCCCCTTGTCTTCGCAAAAAGTCAATGCTCTCTTCAAACATCTTGTAAATCACTTTTTTCCCAGCCCGTATAGGCGGATTTGTTACTATTGCCGCAAAATCACCAGATGGTATATCAGAAAATCCATCACTGTTAACGAATGATACATTCACCAAGTTATTTACCTTTGCATTCCTTTTTGCAAGTTCAAGTGCACGCTCGTTAATATCTGCCATTATTATGCGACGCTCACGATTGTGGTCGGCAATTGCGATACCGATAGGCCCATATCCACAGCCAATATCAAGAACATTACCAGCGACTGCAGGCGGTTGAAACTGCTCTATTAATAACTGAGAACCGAAATCGACGTCGTCTTTTGAAAAAACACCAATGTCACTTGTAAACGTGTACCACGTTCCTTTAAGTTTATATTCCCAAGTTTTTGGCGCGCTCCCAGCCTGAGGGTTTTTGGAAAAATAATGTTCCGACATACAGCAACACCTACTTATAAGCTTTTTACAAACGCAATCACGTTTCCCTCGATAATCAAATACCTATATAAGAAAAGCGCAAGCGCCCCGCTTAGAAACGTAGCGACTGGACCGAAGCAACTAAGATAAAGGAATCATGCCCCTGCAAAAGGGGTATGCCAACGTTGGCCGCAAAGGCCGTATTTAGTTGGCCCTCCTTTGTCTTACCGAATCGATGATAACTTTCACCCAAGGTCATAAGGGCGACTAAGCCTCTGGCTGAAGCCAATCGGCAAGTCTTCTTTATCGTATGGCGCTGCGGGAAGTCGCCTAGTTTCTGGGCGATTAAGCTAGACAGCTACGCGAAAAATTTTATACATTGTTATCTTTTTAGAAAACTTGGCTTATCGCCAGGCCTTTAAGGCGAAAGCCTTAGTTGCATTTATGCAGCAAGAAAGTTATATACTTTCTTATCTGCCAAAAAAAGATATATAAAGCTCGTCAAATAAATGACGAGCTTTTTCATTTTCATTATTTTAGTTCTACGGACGCGCCTACTTCTTCTAGTTTTGTTTTAACTTCTTCTGCTTCTTCTTTTGACACGCCTTCTTTAACCGGCTTAGGTGCTGAGTCAGTCAATTCTTTCGCATCCTTCAAGCCAAGACCGGTAATTTCACGAACTGCTTTAACAACTTTGATTTTTGAAGCTCCTGCATCGTTAAGAACTACATCAAATTCAGTTTGTTCTTCAGCAGCCTCTCCACCGCCTGCTCCACCTGCTACTGCTACAGGTGCTGCAGCCGTTACACCAAACTCTTCTTCTATTGCTTTAACAAGGTCATTTAATTCCAATACAGACATCTCTTTTACAGCTTCAATAATTTGTTCCTTAGTCATCTGTTAGTTCCTCCTATTTTCGTTTTAATTTATTTATCGAACCACTATTTGTAACTTTTTATTATGCTTCCTGCTCTTCTTTTTGTTCCGAAATTGCTTTTGTAGCGTAAGCAAGATTGCGCATAGGCGCCTGCAGAACGCTAAGCAACATAGAAACAAGTCCGTCGTAGTCTGGAAGCTTCGCCAACTCCTGGATCTGTTCAACTGTTGCGATTTCCCCTTCGATAACGCCACCCTTAATCTCTAGCGCATCATGATCCTTAGCAAACTGATCGATAATCTTGGCCGGGGCGACAACATCATCTTTACTGAAAGCAACAGCAGTCGGGCCGACAAGTGTTTCTTGTAGTCCTTCGAGTTCCGCTTTGACAACTGCTCGTCTTGCCATTGTGTTTTTGTAAACCTTATACTCAATATTCGCATCGCGCAGCTCTTTACGAAGCTGTGTAATTTCCGCTACATTTAACCCTCGATAATCAACCAATACGGTTGATTGACTTTCACGAAAATTATTCGTAATCTCTTCAACTACTTGTTTTTTCTGTTCTACTTTAGCCATCTTTCCACCTCCTGCTTTTCCATTCATCATACCGAATCAAAAAAGCCTTCATGTAGACATGAAGGCTTAATATACAAATGCAAAATCAAATATGATTTAACCACTTGTTTTAAACACCTCGGCAGGAAATTAAGCGAGAATACTCGCACCTACTGTCTACGGTACAACGTAATATATTATTTTAATGACGCACCAAATTATAGCGAATCATTTCCTAAAAGTCAATACTATAAGCAAACTATTATATTAGCGACGGAAGCTTGAAACGTCGACTTTAACACCAGGCCCCATCGTAGAAGTAATAACTACATTACGTAAATACGTTCCTTTGGATGCCTGTGGCTTCACTTTAACAATTGTATCTGTCATTGCAGTAAAGTTCTCTTCCAGTTTTTCATTATCAAAAGATAACTTTCCAATCGGAACGTGAAGATTCGATGACTTATCAACACGGTATTCAACCTTACCTGCTTTAATATCCTTAACTGCTTTTTCAACTTCAAATGTTACTGTGCCAGTCTTCGGATTCGGCATAAGCCCTTTAGGTCCCAATACTCTTCCAAGTTTTCCAACTTCAGCCATCATGTCCGGTGTAGCAACAATAACATCGAAGTCAAACCAACCTTGGTTAATTTTAGCAATCATGTCCTGATCACCGACGTAATCAGCACCTGCTGCTTCAGCTTCTTTAAGCTTTTCGCCCTTGGCAAAAACAAGTACACGTTGTGTTTTCCCTGTACCATGCGGTAAAACAAACGCTCCGCGAATTTGTTCATCAGCCTTCTTCGGGTCTACGCCGAGACGATAAGCCACTTCAACCGTTTCGTCAAAGTTTGCTTTTGCGATTTCTTTTAGCAATTGAACTGCTTCTTTTATATCATACGTTTTAGAACGATCAACCTGTTTGATCGCTTCCTGATGTTTTTTACCTCTTTTAACCATCATATTTCCTCCTTTATTGTGGTAATAGCGGTGTTACCTCCCACTTATAAAAGCACCGATGTACTTTTATAACATATGCTTCCAGACAGTATAAGGATAGTCCTGTTTACCGGTCCGGACGCATACTTATTAGAAAACTTGGCTTGTCGCCAAGCCTTTATGGCGAAAGCCTTAGTAGCACTTATGCAGTAAGAAAGTTGTATACTTTCTTATCTGCTAAGAAAAAGCGCAAGCGCCTTGCTTAAAAATGAAGCGCCAGCAGTTAATCGGCTTTCCTCCCTACAAAAGCAAAGGTTATACGTCCCTTCATCAATTTGTGAAGGCATTATACGATCGTAATCTGCCAGCACTATTCGTTAGTCCTCGATTGTAATGCCCATGCTGCGTGCAGTTCCTTCAACCATACGCATCGCTGCCTCTACATCAGCAGCATTTAGATCTTGCATTTTTAATTCTGCAATTTCTTTTACTTTATCACGCTTAACTACGGCAACCTTATTCTTGTTCGGTTCACCGGAAGCTTTATCAATACCAGCTTCTTTTTTAAGCAAAACAGCAGCTGGTGGAGTTTTTGTAATAAATGTAAATGAGCGGTCTTCAAACACAGTAATTTCAACCGGGATAATTAAACCAGCCTGATCTTGTGTTTGCGCATTAAATTCTTTACAAAATCCCATGATGTTAACCCCTGCTTGACCAAGCGCCGGCCCAACTGGCGGTGCTGGGTTTGCTTTACCTGCAGGAATTTGCAATTTTACTAACTTGATTACTTTTTTAGCCACGAAACACACCTCCTTAAAGTCCGTGATGTGGTAATTGGGTTTCCTCGCCTATGTCAAAAATGCAACATGCAAGGCTTCCCTCCCACTCCTGTTAACCTATCCTTTATGTGAAAAGAGAACATGAATAACAAAAGAATTTTAGCATGAATATCAATAGAATGCAAGAATAAAATGACTTCCTACTAAAATTGTGAAGAACAGAGCACTTCATAGATAAATGCATTTATAATTTATCGATTTGAGAAAAATCAAGCTCGACAGGCGTTTCACGACCGAACATGTTCACATGTACTTTCACTTTTTGTTTATCAAGATCAATATGCTCAATTGTTCCTGTAAAGTCTGCAAATGGACCTTCCATCACACGAACGTTCTCTTTTACTTCAAAGTCGATATGAACAACTTTCTCATCTACTCCCATCCGCTTTAACACGGCATCTACTTCATGTGGAAGCAATGAGGTCGGCTTCGTGCCCTGTCCGCTTGAGCCAACAAACCCAGTAACTCCTGGTGTGTTTCTTACAACATACCATGAATCATCTGTCATAATCATTTCCGCTAGCACGTAACCAGGGAATACTTTCTTCTTAGCTACTTTCTTCTTGCCATCCTTTATTTCCGTTTCTTCATCTTCTGGGAAAATCACACGAAAGATCTTGTCTTCCATCCCCATTGTCTCTACTCTTTTTTCCAAGTTCATTTTTACTTTGTTTTCATACCCGGAATATGTGTGAATAACATACCAATTTTTTTCCATTCATTTGGACAATTTGATTTGCCCTTCCCTCCCTTATAACATTTATTAATTAACCGTTGCACGATACAACACAGAAAAGCGCAAGCGGTCTCGTAAGCTAAAACCGCTACATCCTTAGGACTGCGCGTAAATGCTCGTGTCACAACGCATTCACTAGTACATCGTGTGCGACCAAGCTAGACCGATAACGACTACTTTATACTTTGTTACCCATTTTCAATATGTTGTTATTCTAACCATATTAAAAAAACCCGTTTATTCAGCGGGTTTTTTATTGGAAATAAATAGCATTGGATTTATTATAGCATAAGCGCTTATTAATTATTCAAAAAAGGTACATTGTTTAAAACTTGCGTGATGCCAAGATCAACGACTGCAAAAAACAACGCTACAAACGATACTGTTACTATAACAGTAATCGTATAACTGGTCAATTCCCGTCCCTTGGGCCAACTTACCTTTTTCATTTCTCGAGATACATCTTTTAAAAATTTAAAGATATTCACTTTGTTCCTCCAAACTCCCTATTTTGTCTCTTGATGCAGTGTGTGCTTTTCGCATCTTTTACAAAATTTGTTCACTTCCAAACGATTCAGGTTAGTCGATATATTTTTATTCGTTGTATAATTTCTGCTTGAACAGATTGAACAAGCCAACGTTATTTTTTTATTCAAGTTTCCTCACCCCAAACAAGGGTTTTTGCTCTATATACATTAGCATGTCTTCAGTCCTATGTCAATGCTTTCAAACACTGATCTCCTTATTACACAAGTATCATAGGCTATTAAGAAAACGCATTCAAATAACGAGTTCATTTAATTCAACGAACTGTTCCATCTTCCGCTTAACCCGCTGCAAGGCATTATCCACTGACTTGACATGCCGATTTAACTCTTCCGAAATTTCCTCATAAGACCACCCATCCAAATAAAAATAGAGAACTTTCTTTTCTAAATCGCTTAATGATTCAGATAATTTATCTTTTACAAAATCGAACCTTTCACGATTTATCAATAGTTCCTGTGGATCGATTGCCTTAGATCCGGCAATGACATCGAGTAATGTCCTATCTGATTCTTCATCATAGATCGGTTTATCCAGTGATACATAGGAGTTTAAAGGGATATGCTTCTGTCTCGTCGCCGTTTTGATGGAGGTAATGATTTGTCGCTTTATGCATAGCTCGGCAAATCGCTTAAACGATGCAAGCTTGTCCCCATCGTAATCACGAATTGCCTTGTATAAACCAATCATTCCCTCTTGAATAACATCTTCCCGATCACTACCAATTAAGAAATAGGTTTGGGCTTTTGCATATACAAAACTTCGGTACTTCTCTATCAAATGATTAAGCGCATGCTTATTACCTTGCTGGACCTGCTGTAAAACTTCCTCGTCTATCATGGCCTTGAAACTTACTTCTACTTTTTTTAATTGATTGACAGCCATTCTGTATGACCCCCTGACCGTGACACAGCCATTATTAAAAGTCATTATACAACATGGCTCACGAAACATCAATATAATTCGGCATACCGCCAATTAAACCTCTTTTTTGACAAAAAAAGAGCCGCACAGCCGACAGCGTTTTACTTAAATCTTGCCCCTTCGCCACTTCTCAAATAACTCCATCGTTTGTTTATTTAGGATAATTTTGGATTGGGGCTTCTTGTTTTGCTCTTTTACAACCTTTTTTTCGATACTGTTCTGAATTTGTTTCAGCTCGATAAGCAGTTCTCTAGCCGATATTCGTAAAGCACCCTGGCTGAAAATCGTCCGTTGCTCCGCGTAATCCGATGTTGCTACGTATACTTGGTTTTTAATGTTTTTCAATGATTTTATAAGCTTTTCAATACACTCATCCGCCGTTTCTTTCTCCTTTGTAAAAATCACTTCGACATGATGAATATTCATTGTACTTTCTTTACCACTAACATAATAAGCATCAAAAACGATAATTACCCGTATTCCAGTAAATGCCTTATATTCCGCCATCAAATCGATGAGTCGATCTCTTGCCTGTTCCATATCTGTTTGTTTTATCGCTTGGAGTTCCTGCCACGCACCGATGACATTATAGCCATCTACTAATAAAATATTCATGGAGATTCTCCCAATGGGTTTCTTTTTCTAAACACTTCATACAGCAGCAAGCTGCAAGCAACTGACGCATTTAAAGAAGAAATACTCCCCTTCATTGGCAAACTAACCGTCCAGTCACATTTTTCCTTTACGAGCCGGCTCATCCCTTTGCCTTCATTCCCTACAACGAGGGCAATCGGTATATTTCCGTCAAGCGTGCGATAATCTTCTGTTGCATTTCCTTCTGTACCAACAACCCATACATGCTGCTTTTTTAACGTTTCAATCGTATTGGAAATGTTAGTCACTCTCGTTACCGGTATATGTTCTAGAGCTCCGGATGCCGTCTTTGCGACTGTTGCCGTCAACCCAACCGAACGGCGCTTCGGGATAATGATGCCATGCACACCAGTTGCATCAGCCGTACGTAAAATAGACCCTAAATTATGCGGGTCTTCCAACTCATCCAATATAACAAAGAATGGAGCTTCTTTCTTTTGTTCAGCATGTGCGAATAAATCATCCATTGTTGCATATTGATAAGATGCGACATACGCCGCAACTCCTTGGTGATTTCCATTCGTAACTTGATCAAGCTTCTTTCGCGGTACTTTTTGCATAAATGTATTTGCTTGTTTGCAAGCTTGTACAAATTGATATGCCGCTTTATCATTTAATTGATCGGAAAGCATTACTTTATTTACAGATCTGCCTGATTTAAGCGCCTCCAGAACGGGATTTTTCCCAATAATAAGCTCTTCTTCATCCATTTTCTACATTCCTTCCTTATAAGTCATAACCGTTTTTGTATCGTAATAAAACGTGTCGACTCCGACAACAATTCATTTAATCGTTGTTCATTTTTCGCCACATAGTGATAGCCAATCAACGCTTCAAACCCTGTGCTAAGGCGGTACGTTTGGATTGATGTGTTTTTTGGGGCAGATGCAGACTTGGCATTCCGCCCCCTTCTTACAATATTTTTTTCTTCATCCGTCAGCCAATGCTCTTCCAGCCAGTGACGAACTACTTTTGCTTGCGCCTCAGCAGATACAAAAGTTATCGCTTTTTGATGTAAGTCATTCGGTTTAATCTCTCCGGAATGAATGAGAAATTGCCGTACGTGCAATTCATAGACAGCATCCCCGATATAAGCGAGCGTTAAGCTCTTCATTTGTTTTGGGTCAAGTGTCGTCATTAATCAGCCTCTTCTCCAGCGAACCCCTTGGTCCGTATCTTCAAGAATAATATCTTTCTCCTGGAGCATATCACGAATTTCATCCGCCCGTTTAAAGTCACGATTTTTTCTGGCTGCAGTTCGTTCTTTAATTAAAGCATCGATATCAGCATCCAACAATTCATCCAATTCGTCCATTTGGATACCTAATACACGGAGTAAGTCTGTAATGACTTGTTGAAAAGCACCGATCACTTTCTCGTCCGTCTGCTTTGATTCTAAGTACAGGTTTGCTTCTTTAGCAGCTTCAAATAAAACAGAAATCGCATTTGCTGTATTAAAATCATCGTCCATAGCCGCTTCAAATTGGTTCTTGAACGTTTCCACCTTTTCGAGCCATCCATCTACATTACCGGCAAGATTCATGCTCGTTTTCTTGCGATGTTCCAAATTAAAGTATGTTGTTTGGATCCGTTCAAGGCTATTTTTCGCACCTTGCAACAACTCATCCGTGAAATTAATCGGATTGCGATAATGTACACTTAACATAAAAAAGCGAATTACTTTCGGGTCATGCATTTGAATTAAATCTTTTGTCAACACAAAGTTGCCCAATGATTTCGACATTTTTTCATTATCAATATTCATGTACCCGTTGTGCATCCAATAATTAGCAAAAGGTTGTTCATTTAATGCCTCAGATTGCGCGATTTCGTTCTCATGGTGCGGGAATGCTAGATCTTGCCCTCCGGCATGAATGTCGATCGTCTCGCCCAAATATTTTTTTGCCATTGCTGAACATTCAATATGCCAACCAGGGCGTCCTTTCCCCCAAGGTGAATCCCATGCAATTTCATCCGGTTTGGCACCTTTCCATAAGGCGAAATCAAGCGGATCGGTTTTCTTTTCACCGACTTTTATGCGCGCTCCGGAGCGGAGTTCATCCACAGATTGATCAGAAAGCTTTCCATACTCATCAAACATGCGTGGCTTGAAATATACATCGCCATCCACTTCATAGGCATACCCTTTTTCAACAAGCCCGCCGATAAATGTAATAATTTCGTCCATTGTATCGGTGACGCGTGGATGATACGTTGCCGGTTTCACTCCTAATGCTTGAACGTCCTTCAAATAAGCATCAATAAAACGGTTCGTCAAATCACTTACTTTCTCGCCCGTCTTATTGGCGGCATCAATTATTTTATCATCCACATCTGTAAAATTAAGCACATATTTTACGCTAAAGCCTTTATACTCAAAGTAACGCCGTACTGTATCAAAAACAATCGCGGGTCTTGCGTTTCCGATATGAATATAATTATAAACCGTCGGTCCGCAAACATACATGCTTACCTCATTTTCCACAATCGGGGTGAACGTTTCTTTCTTACGTGTCATCGTATTATAAATTGTGATCGACATGGACTCAATTCCCTTCTTTCAGCTTCATGATCTCTTTCTTTAATTCATCGATTTCCGTTTGCAATTGATTACATCTATCCTTAACGGGATCAGGCAATTTATGATGATCCAATCCCCGTCGAACCTTTTCCCCTTTATGTTTGACGACCCGACCGGGTATACCAACTACTGTTGCATCATCAGGAACATCGTTCAGAACGACTGACCCGCCGCCCACTTTAGCATTTTCACCAATAGTTATAGAACCAAGAACCTTCGCACCTGTTGCAACAAGCGCGTTGTCCTTTAGTGTAGGATGCCGTTTTCCTTTTTCATGACCGGTGCCTCCAAGGGTCACTCCTTGATAAATTGTAACATTATTTCCAATTTCACATGTTTCTCCAATGACAACACCCATCCCATGGTCTATAAAAAATCTTCTGCCTATCTTTGCACCGGGATGGATTTCGATACCAGTAAAAAATCGACTCAACTGAGAAATAATCCGTGCAAGAAAGAACCATTTACGCTTATAAAATGCATGGGCAATACGGTGGCTCCATACGGCGTGTAAGCCGGAATAGGTTAGGAATACTTCAAAATAAGTGCGTGCGGCAGGATCTTGTTCAAATACGACATCCATATCTTCTTTCATCCGTTTAAACATGACTATATGCCTCCTCTATCTCTTTATATTTTTTTCAATTATTGATCTCTAGTTAACAGTCCACGATGGGACTAGTATCAATCAATTTACGGTTTCATCTTATGTTTTTACATAAAGAAAAGCGCAAGCGCCCTGGGCATCCACAGGCATGGCTTAAGTAAGAAATCGTAGTGACGGATTTTAGTCACGATGATTTATTGCTTAAGACCTCGAGGGGCTGCTTAGAACACCACGTCCTGGGACTGTGCGTAAATGCTCGCCCCATCGAAAAGATTTGCACTAGAACATCCTGGGACTGTAGCTATGCTTTCATCCCACCGAATACATTTGTACGTCAAAGCTAGACAGCGATGCACTAAGTTTCAAACTTTCTGACCTACGAAAAAGGCCCCTGTGCATAATATACACAGAGGCGCTTTTGACGCGGTTCCACCCTGTTTGGAGCATGGATACAAACCAATACTCCCAACTCCATCTCTTATAACGGTAGAGCAACCGCCATTATGTACTCATTTTTCCATAATGGACTCAAAGGGGCATTTCAAAAGCAGCAACTAAAAATCACTTTCAGCCGATGGTGATTCTCTCTGTATGAGTTGGTTGCATTTTACTTTTCCTTTTCCACGTTCAATTATTTATAATCCGTATTCAAAAGGGAAGGTAAAAAGCGCTACGTCGACAAATTTTACCGGACTTTTTGAATAACTTTTCATAATAACACTATATTACACAATCTCCTGTATGTGAATCATTCTGCTTCAAGATCACTTAAAACAAGATCAAGTCTATTGAGAATAACTTCTTTCCCTAATAATTCTATCGCTTTTGGCAACTCCGGTCCATGTGTCTGTCCGGTTGTCGCTACCCGTATAGGCATAAATAGCTTTTTACCTCGGTGCTTTGTTTCTTTTTGTGTCGCTTTAAATTGCAGTTTAATTTCATCTTTGTTGAACTCGTCTAAATGAATCAATTTATCTGTAAATACTTGTAACACTTCCAACACCTGCTCGCCAGCGAGCACTTCTTTTGCAGCTTCGTCATAATCAATTTCCCGCTTAAAAAACAACTCCGTTAGATCGACAATTTCCGCTCCGTAGCGTAATTGGGCATGGTAGAGTGCGATTACTTCCTCCACCCATTTCCGAGTCGTAGCATCCATATCTTCAGCTACTTTTCCTGCTCTTACTAAATGCGGTAACGCTAGATCAATTACTGTTTGTACATCCGCTGCTTTTATATATTCACCATTCATCCATTTTAACTTTTGCACATCAAAGATTGCTGCTGATGTGGATAAACGTTCCGGATCGAAAATTTCAATCAGCTTTTCTTTATTAAAAATCTCTTCCTCCCCAACAGGCGACCAGCCAAGTAACGTTATAAAATTAAAAAGTGCCTCTGGTAAATACCCTAAATCTCGATATTGCTCAATAAATTGTAAAATATGTTGGTCTCGCTTACTCAGTTTTTTCCGATCTTCATTTAAAATAAGGGTCATATGCCCGAATGTTGGCGGCGTCCAACCAAATGCATCATAGATCATCATTTGCCTTGGTGTATTGGAAATATGCTCCTCGCCACGCAGTACGTGCGTAATTTCCATGAGATGATCATCAATGGCAACGGCAAAATTATACGTCGGAATGCCATCTTTTTTCACGATAACCCAATCGCCAAAATCACTGGATTCAAATGAGATATTACTTCTTACAAGATCGTGGAACGTATACGTGCGATTGGCCGGCACCCGAAGACGAATGCTTGGTTTCCGTCCTTCTTCACGAAACGCCTTTTTCTGTTCGGCTGTTAAATGGGCATGTGCACCGGAATATTTGGGTACTTGTCCATTTGCTCGCTGCTCTTCACGCTCTTGTTCCAATTCTTCTGCTGTCATATAACATTCATAAGCTAGGTCACGTTCCAGTAATTCATCTACATATTTTTGATACAAATCGAGCCGCTCCATTTGGCGATACGGTCCATACGCTCCACCGATGTCCGCACCTTCATCCCATTCAATACCTAGCCATTTCAAAAATGTCAGCTGGCTTGCTTCTCCGCCCTCGACATTTCTATTGGCATCTGTATCTTCCGTTCGAATTATAAATTTTCCATCAAAATGTTTCGCATATAAATAATTGAATAAAGCCGTACGCGCATTACCGATGTGCAAATCACCTGTTGGACTTGGCGCATATCTCACTCGAACCTCTATTGTCATTCCTGTTCCCCTCTCTTTTTCATCAAGCGTTTTGAAAAAATATGATTATAAAAATCTTTTTGGAATCTCTTGTATTTGATGAGAAGTCTACATAAAGGAAACTCCCCCAGATTTAAGGGATTCTCTCATATTCTCCGTGCGTCTATCTTCAAATGATAGAATGAAGACTACGATACAATTAAGTATAAAGGATGTACAGTAAAACAGATAATAAAAAGCGATAACAGCAATTGTTATCACTTTTTTATCCCTCTGGCACACGTATAAAAGGATTTTGAATAACGTAAATAATAAAGGCGACGTTGCTATGTGTACCGAGATGCATCCATTTACCACGTAAGTATAATCGATAATTTCATCTCAGACAGTTAAGGCAACTTCTGACAAGCTACTGTGAACTGCCTTTCATAGTTATACCTTTTTTATAACGCTTTTTCAAGTAATTTTGGTTTAGCAAAAATCATTCGGCCTGCCGACGTTTGCAAAACACTCGTAATTAAAACTTCTATTTTCTTGCCAATATAATCCCGACCTTCTTCAACAACAATCATCGTTCCATCATCCAAGTAAGCAATACCTTGCTTTTGTTCTTTGCCGTCCTTGATAACCTGCACCATTAATTCTTCTCCCGGAAGCACAACCGGCTTCACTGCATTGGCCAGATCATTAATGTTCAATACGCGAACTCCTTGAAAATCACATACTTTATTTAAATTAAAGTCATTTGTAACGACAATGCCGTCAATCTTTTTTGCCAGCTTGATAAGCTTGCTGTCCACCTCTTGAATCTCTTCAAAATCACCTTCATATATTTCTACTTCAATCGGTAAATCTTTCTGAATCCGATTTAAAATATCGAGCCCTCGTCTACCACGATTGCGTTTTAATACATCCGATGAATCTGCTATATGCTGTAATTCACCCAACACAAATTGGGGGATTACGACCGGCCCTTCCAAAAAATTCGTTTGACAAATATCCGCAATCCGACCGTCAATTATAACACTCGTATCCAATATTTTAGCTTTCGGTTTATAAATGACATCATCCTGTTCAATTTCCGTTTCACCAGTACGCTTTTTGGATTTTTCCTTTCGGTTCACATTTAACAGACTGACAAATTCCTCTCTGCGCCGAAAACCGACCTGAAAACCTAAATACCCTAAAATAATAGTTATAAAGAGCGGAATAACTTGCGAAACAACCTGAATGCTAACATCTTTCAAAGGGATATTTATTAAATACGCAACAAACAATCCAAGAATTAAACCTAAACTCCCAAAAAACAAATCTCCTACAGGAACCTTAATAAGCGCTTCCTCAATCCATTTAAAAAAACCGACAATATAATCAGCCAATAAATAAGACATAAGAAACAACACAATAATTCCTAACACTGATCCTAGATAGGGAGAAGCTACCCAATTTAATTCAGTAAAATCCAATAGTTTTACAATGTCGGGAACATATAAATACCCAACTGTACCACCAGTTATAATAAAAAATAAATGCACTATCTTTTTCAGCACTACTGACACCTCCTTGTCTTTATTATTACCCGTTTCAAAAAAAATAATCCAAATAATGTATAAATTATAGCTGTTAACACCAATTTTTTTAAAAATGAATCTCCCGGTGGCTTACATTCATCATCAACCCCGTAAGAATTAGGCGTCCAATTGAATTAGTTTTTCAAAACGATTCCAGCATAAATTAAAACGACATACAAAAATCTATAAAAAGTTAAATATCCCTATGATTTCACATAAATAATAGCACAGCATGCGAATACAGTCAATTTAGCAAACCTAAAATTTTAGCACACTGTCATATCGTTGTCAAACCCTTGTAAAATGATCTTCCTATAAAAAAGCTGTCATACCGGTTAAGCTGCCATGACTAACACCTTATTTATCAACAGATAAATTCAATGCTTCTTGGACAGTTTCAACCCCAATTACTTGGATGTTCTCCGGTATTGTCCATCCATCTAAATTATTACTTGAACAAATGACCCGTTTAAAACCAAGTTTTGCAGCCTCCGTAACACGTTGTTCAATACGTGAAACACGCCGTACTTTCCCAGTGAGACCTACTTCCCCAATAAAAATATCCTCTGGTTTCGTTGGCTGATCCCTAAAGCTTGAAGCAATGCTGACAGCAATGGCCAAATCAATTGCCGGTTCATCCAGCTTAACGCCTCCTGCAACCTTAATATAAGCATCTTGATTTTGGAGCATTAGACCAACACGCTTCTCCAGTACAGCCATTAATAACGGTACGCGATTCGCATCAATTCCCGTCGACATCCTTCTAGGGTTTCCGAAACTGGATGGTGCAATCAATGCTTGTATTTCAACTAAAACCGGCCTTGTACCTTCCATCGATGCCACTACAGTAGAACCCGCAGCTCCCTGTGAACGTTCCTCCAAAAATATTTCCGAAGGGTTCAACACTTCCCGCAAGCCTTCTTCCTTCATTTCAAATATACCCATTTCATTTGTGCTTCCAAATCGATTTTTTACACTGCGAAGTATGCGATATGTATGATGTCTTTCTCCCTCAAAATAGAGAACAGCATCTACCATATGCTCCAGCATTCGAGGTCCGGCAATTGCTCCCTCCTTTGTTACGTGACCAACAATAAATATAGGAATACTATATGATTTTGCAAGCTTCATTAACTCCATCGTACATTCTCTTACTTGGGAAACACTGCCGGGCGCACTCGTAATTTCCTCTCGAAACATCGTTTGAATGGAATCGACAACAACAAAGTTCGGTTTTAATTGTTCGATTTGCTGGCGAATCTCAAATAAATTTGTTTCTGATAAAACAAATAACTGATCCGAGCGAATATCAAGACGGTCTGCACGAAGTTTTGTCTGCTGGGTCGATTCCTCCCCTGAAATATAAAGAACCGTCAATTCCTTATCCGCCAACTGTGCCGAGATTTGTAATAACAGTGTAGATTTACCAATTCCGGGGTCTCCCCCAATTAGAACGAGTGAACCTGGCACAATACCACCACCAAGAACACGGTTGAACTCTTTCATCGATGTCGTTACTCTTGGTTCTTTTTCCGACTGTATGGCTGTTATTCTTTCTGGAGATCTCGCAGCCTGTATGCCCGTTGTGTGTCTGTTTTTAGTTCCGGTAATAACCATTTCTTCCACTAACGTATTCCAATTCATGCAGCTTGGGCACTTTCCCATCCATTTCGGAGATTCATAGCCGCATTCCTGACAAACAAATTTCGTTTTCCTTTTAGCCAATCCGATCCGACCCTTCCACAAACTTCCAGTTAAAGATAAATCTAAGATGCAGACTTTATCACTCTATTCTTATTATAAACCATTTATGTGCTTACTAGGTTACAACTTCCTATCATTTCAAATAAATTATTCCACTATTTTTACACACTTAGGGTGATAAACTTCCTTATTTGAGGGAAATCATACGGGAAAAAAGCGATGCATGTTTAAAAAAATGAATTTGTGCTGTAGACATAATCAAACTAGGGTAATTTGCAAAAATCCGGATGAAAACAGCAGTGCAGTTTCATCCGGACCAAAAAGGTAAATTAACGCTTATGAAAGTACAGTAAATTCGCCTTTATTGTTTAATCCAATTTTTACTTTTACTCCCTTGTCAATTGTTCCCTTTAACAGTTCCTCTGACAGTAAATCTTCTACATTCTTTTGCAAGGATCTTCTTAGTGGTCGGGCACCATACTCTGGGTCATACCCATCTTCAACTATTTTTTCCACTGCTCGATCGGTTAAGGTAAATTCGATTTCTTGGTCTTTTAACCGCGTCTGTAATTGCTGCAGCATTAAAGTTGCAATGTCTTTCATATGCTTTTTCTCCAATGAGTGGAAGACAATTGTTTCATCAATACGGTTCAAAAACTCCGGACGGAACGTCTTTTTCATTTCCTCCGTAACTTTCGATTTCATTTCCGAATGTTCTTGGCCTTCCTCCTGCAAATTAAAGCCTACATACCGATTCCGTTTTAATTCACTGGCACCAACATTCGATGTCATGATTAATACGGTATTGCGGAAATCAACCACGCGACCAGTTGAATCAGTCAAACGCCCGTCCTCAAGTACTTGCAGTAATATGTTAAAGACCTCCGGATGAGCTTTCTCCACTTCATCCAGTAGAACAACAGAATAAGGCTTACGGCGAACCTTTTCGGTTAATTGACCGCCTTCTTCATACCCGACATACCCAGGAGGGGAGCCGACCAAACGAGATGTTGCATGTTTTTCCATATACTCGGACATATCGATACGAATCATCGCTTCCTCGTCGGCAAACATCACTTCCGCCAATGCACGAGCTAATTCTGTTTTCCCAACGCCTGTTGGTCCAAGGAAAATGAATGAACCAATTGGACGCTTCGGATCTTTCAAACCGGCACGAGCTCTGCGGATCGCTTTGGATACGGCATTGACAGCCTCCGTCTGGCCAATAAGTCGATCATGCAAGATTTCCTCCATATTTAACAAACGATCACTTTCATCTTTTGTTAATTTGGAAACCGGTACACCCGTCCAAGTCGAAACAACACTGGCGATATCCTCCATTGCGACTTCGGTATCTTCTTGCCCTTGTCTTTCTTTCCACTTGTCTTTTGTTTCTTCTAATTCTTCACGTAGCCGTTGCTCGTTATCTCTTAATGATGCTGCCTTTTCAAACTCCTGACCTTGGACGGCCGAGTCCTTTTCTTTTCTTACTTCTTCCAATTTTTCTTCTAGTTTTTTCAGATTTGGTGGGATCGTATAAGATTTTAATCGTACTTTAGACCCTGCTTCATCCATCAAGTCTATCGCCTTATCAGGGAGGAACCGGTCCGTTATATATCGATTTGATAACTGAACAGCTGCTTCAATCGCTTCATCGGTGATTGTGACCCGATGATGCGCTTCATACCGATCTCTTAACCCTTGTAATATTTGAATTGTTTCGTCCAACGTAGGTTCATCGACTTGAATCGGCTGGAACCTACGCTCCAACGCTGCATCCTTTTCGATATATTTACGATATTCATCAAGTGTCGTTGCACCAATACATTGCAGTTCACCGCGTGATAATGAAGGTTTTAATATATTCGAAGCATCAATGGCTCCTTCTGCTCCACCTGCCCCAATGAGGGTATGCAGTTCATCAATGAATAATATAATATTGCCTGCTTGACGAATTTCATCCATTACTTTTTTCAGACGGTCTTCAAACTCACCGCGGTATTTCGTTCCTGCTACAACTGTTCCCATATCTAATGTCATAATGCGCTTATCACGCAAAATTTCCGGTACTTCGTTATTCATAATCTGGTGTGCCAATCCTTCCGCAACAGCGGTTTTACCGACTCCCGGCTCTCCAATCAATACCGGATTATTTTTCGTCCGTCGGCTCAAGATTTGAATGATACGTTCAATTTCCTTATCACGTCCAATAACCGGGTCAATACTTCCTTCTTTTACACTTGCTGTTAAATCTTTAGCAAGTGAGTCCAATGTTGGTGTATTGGCACTTGTTGACTGTCCTCTTCCTTGCCGATTCGTCTGAGATTCATTCGTTCCAAGCAGCTGGAGTACTTGCTGTCTCGCCTTATTCAAACTGATATCAAGATTACTTAGTACACGTGCAGCTACTCCTTCTCCCTCACGAATAAGACCTAGCAATATATGTTCTGTCCCCACATAGGAATGACCTAATTTTCTCGCTTCATCTTGTGATAATTCCACTACCTTTTTTGCTCTCGGAGTGTAGTGGATCGTCTGCATCGGTTGCTTGCCTTTTCCAATTAAATTTTCAACTTCTTCTTGAATCTTTTTAATTTCCAACCCAAGAGCTTGTAATGCCTTAGCGGCTATTCCGTCGCCTTCACGAACTAATCCAAGTAATATATGTTCCGTACCTATATTATTATGTCCAAGCCTAACAGCTTCTTCTTGCGATAAAGCTAATACTTTTTGTGCTCTTTCCGTAAAGCGTCCAAACATCATATTCCGTTCCTCCTTCTATTTTTCCAGCTGCAAGCGATCGCGGATTAACGATGCCCGCAGTACATCCCGTTCACTTGTCTTTAATACTTTCTGCGCATATTGCTGTAAAAAGCCCGGCTGTGTTAATACCATTAATTCATTTAAAATATTTCGAGATACATTTTTAATGATACCTAAGTCAATACCCAATCGAACGTCAGATAAACAGGTTGCCGCCTCCTTCGACTCAATAATACGGCTGTATTCCAACACCCCGTAAGATCGAAAAATTCGATTTTCCAGTCCGATCGTTGATTGCTCCATTAATCTATTTCTTGCTGTTCTCTCATGTTCAATCAATTGGCCGACCACGCTTTTTAAATCCTCTACAATATCATGTTCCGATTTTCCTAGTGTAATTTGATTTGAAATTTGGAAGATGTTCCCTACAGCTTCACTTCCCTCACCATAAATTCCTCTTACTACAAATCCCAGCTGGTTAATCGCCGGCAACATACGGTTAATTTGTTTTGTAAGCACAAGAGCAGGTAAGTGGATCATGACGGAAGCACGCATTCCAGTTCCAACGTTGGTCGGGCAGCTTGTTAAATACCCTTTATTTTCATCATACGCATAATCTATCTTTTCCTCTAGCCAATCATCAAATAAAAATGCTTCTTCCAATGCTTGCTTTAATTGAAAACCCGGATAATAGAGTTGTATGCGAATATGATCTTCTTCGTTAATCATGAGAGAAACCTGTTCATTCCCTGATATGATTGCTCCTGCAGCAGTTGCTTGTTTTGCTAAATACGGGCTGATTAAATGTTTTTCCACAAGGACACGTTTTTCGATATGTGTTAAATCCTCAATAGATATAAATTCAAAATCCGTATAACTTTCAAAGGACTTATGTGCATATTCAGTTTTAAAAAACTGACGAATCTCTTTTAGATCCTTTTCTTCAGCTATCGTAGGGAAGATCGTTGTTTCTAAGTTGCGGGCCAGCCGGATTCGACTGCTTAAAACGATATCACTGTCCGGCGCATCCACACGCATCCATGGACTAATAGCTTCATTCATAAACTCCTGCAAGCTCATTCGTCATCACCAGCTTTTTTATTCAGACGTTCTAATTCTTTTATTTTATCCCGCACTTTCGCGGCATCTTCAAAGGCTTCTTTTTCAATTAATTGTTGCATTTGATCTCGATACGATTCCAACTGTTTTTTTGTATGTAGATCTCCACCTTTACGACGGGGTATCTTCCCATAATGTTTCGTATTCCCACTGTGAACCCGTCGAAAAATAGAATCAAGCTTTTCAGAGAACGTATCATAGCAAGAAGCACAACCAAACTTGCCAACGCGCTGAAATTGGTTGAATGTAAGTTTACATTTCTGACATTGCAATTCCTCTACTTTCTGAAAGGGATCCTCTTGATGACCGTCAAGCTGTTGATTGTCAAAGTTGAATAAACCCGACAATAAATGATGAAGGGAATATCCCTCTTCTGGATAATTCATATACCCCTTCTTTTTGGCGCAAACTTCACACACATGCATTTCCGTTTTATTTCCGTTTACAACTTGTGTAAAGTGAAGAGACGCTGGACGCTTGTGACATTCCTGACACTCCATGTTAACTCCCCCTTACTTAAAATACTTTAATGTCGTAAGCATAGCAGTTAATATACGAGCCCTAATTTCATCTCTAACTGGTAACGGAACAGATAGTACATCCCGATCGACAGCACTTAAAATCATACGACTTTCACGTTCTGTAAGTACTTCTTTATCCAGTAACCGCTGCAATACATCTGCTGCAGCCTGTTGAGAAACAGTCGGACTGATCATGCTAATAATATCATCAATTAAATCGGAGGCCTGTTGATGCTCTACACGAAAAATCCGAATATATCCTCCGCCTCCACGCTTACTTTCAATGATATAACCCTTTTCCACTGTGAACCTTGTATTAATCACATAATTTATTTGTGAAGGAACACATTGGAATTGATCAGCAATTTCACTTCTTTTAATTTCAATCATGTTTTTTCCTTTTGCGTGCAAAATTTGTTTTAAGTACTCCTCAATAATATCCGAAATATTACTCATGAACCCTCCCCCTCTATCGGAGTCATCCATATTTTACTTTAGTTGACTTTGACTATATTTGACTATATTTTTATTATACGACAAATATGCAACGATGCCAATAATTTTTGTCTCTCTATATATAATAGACAAATGAATGGTAATCAAAACATCTATTTTTTATGTTAAATAAGTTTACCATTTTATATTAATTGCTCCAGCGGCTTGAAATGAAGCAGATGAAATGCTTAATAAACAGCACATATGTAAGTTTATGCCAATACAAAAAAGCACCCCGTGTTTTCGGGATGCTTTTTCTGAATAATGTGCCTGGCGGCGTCCTACTCTTGCAGAGGCAAAGCCTCAACTACCATCGGCGCTGGAGAGCTTAACTGCTGTGTTCGGTATGGGAACAGGTGTGACCTCTCCGCTATAACTGCCAGACCGTTACGGATCAATTCTTCCGTCTAGGTGGACAATACTTTTTTAGCGACAATCTCTATTATAATTGTTTCTTGGAAAAAATCAAGTGTTTTTATTCCTACCTTGAAAACTAAATAAGAATCGTTTCATCAATGGGCATCGCCAACAGAAATAGTTAGTTAAGTCCTCGAACCATTAGTATCCGTCAGCTTCACGTGTCGCCACGCTTCCACCTCGGACCTATCAACCTCATCGTCTCTGAGGGGTCTTACTCACTCGAAGTGATGGGAAGTCTCATCTTGAGGCGGGCTTCATGCTTAGATGCTTTCAGCACTTATCCGTGCCACA